>CAJUSU010000003.1:4421-86094 GCA_910589185.1 uncultured Clostridia bacterium | reverse complement strand
GGACTATACAGGAATGACTTTAAATGTTGCTTTTAATTATGGTGGAAGAGATGAAATTACAAAAGCAGTACAAAAAATTGCAAACAAAGTACAAAATCAAGAAATAACAATTCAAGATATTGATGAGCAATATGTGGCAGATAATTTATATACACAAGGTCAATTAGAGCCAGATTTATTAATTAGAACAGGTGGAGAACAAAGAATTAGCAACTTCTTGCTTTGGCAATTAGCGTATACAGAATTTTTATTTATTGATAAATATTGGCCAGACTTTTCAGCAGAAGATTTAGATGAAGCAATTGAAGTATTTGAACAAAGAAATCGTAAATTTGGTGCAAAGTAGAAGAAATGGATAAAGTAAAAGGCAAAGGAAGGAATTACGAAAAAATATGAATGTAAAAAGGTTTATATCGGGAATGGTTTTATTTCCAATTGTAGCAGTGATTCTCATATTGGGAAACCAATACATAGTGGATATTGCGGTTTCAATAGTAGCTATCATGAGCATACATGAATTTTATAAAGCATTTCGTACCAGTCGGAAAGGCAAAACCAGTTGAATGGCTAGGATATGTGGCTGCAGCACTTATTTGTATTATTCATGTTGTGAAAATAGAAATGGTTTTAAGAACAATTGGCATATTATTACCAATGGCAATGCTTGTGCTATTTGCTTATGTTATTGCAACTAATGGAAAAACAACGATTCAAGATATTGCAATTACTTTTTTTGGAATTTTTTATGTGGTTGTTTTTCTGCTATTTATTCCAGTTATTCGAGAAGACTTAAAAGAAGGAAAAATTTTAATTTGGTTTGTATTCTTTAGCGCTTGGGGAACAGATATCTTTGCATATTTAATAGGAAGACACTTTGGAAAACATCATTTTACAGAAATTAGCCCTAATAAGACAATAGAAGGCTGTATCGGTGGAACAATAGGTGGAGTAGTTACAGTTGTCATTTATGGTTTAGTATGTAATTTTGTATTCCATACACAAATGAATTATATTTTACTAGTTGTAACAGGAATTTTATTAAGTTTAAGTGGACAGCTAGGAGATTTAGCAGCATCTGCAGTTAAAAGGTACACAGAGATTAAAGATTTTAGTAACTTAATACCGGGGCATGGTGGAATGATGGACCGAATTGATAGTATTATTTTTATTGCACCATTTGCTTACTTTTTATTACCAATGTTAATTAGATAGAGGAGAAGAATGTTGATTTCTATTTTGATAACGATAGTGAAAATAGTTTTTATATTAGGCTTTTTAGTGCTTATTCATGAAGGCGGACATTTTTTAACAGCTAAATTATGTGGGATCAAAGTAAATGAATTTGCGATTGGTTTTGGTCCTACTGTTTGGAGAAAGCAAGGAAAAGAAACAAAGTATGCTTTACGTCTTATTCCAGTTGGTGGCTTTGTGAGTATGGTAGGAGAAGAAGAACGTTCAGAAGAGGAAGGTTCTTTTAGCAAAGCTAGTATTCCAAAAAGAATTGCAGTAGTAGCAGCAGGAGGATTAGTCAATATTGTTTTTGCATTAATCGTATATTTTGTTTTAATGACAAGTATGGGAGATAACGTGGCACCAATTGTTGATTATCCAATGGAAGACTCTAAAGCACAGGTTGCAGGCATACAAGCAGGGGATAAGATTAAAGAAGTAAATGGAAAAGTGATACATTATAAAAAAGACTTAGATGAAATATTGTCAAAATGTAATGGAGAAGAATTGACAGTTGTTATTGATAGAAACGGCGAAGAAAAAAGTTATACTTTTACACCAAGAGAAGAAAAATATAACTATACAGGTATTGCAATTTCAGCTTCCAATGGGACAAATACAAAAATTGCAGCTATATCGGCTAAGAGTCCAGCAAAAGAGCAAGGATTGGAAATCAATGATGTGATTTTAAAAATCAATGATGTAGATGTAAAAGATAACGCACAAAAGTTAGTAGAAGAAATTAATAAAACACAGGGACAAGAAATAAAGTTCACAGTAGAAAGAGGAAACGAAACAAAAGAAATTTTAGTAATGCCAGAAGTAAAGGCAGATTATTATTTAGGTGTTTATTTACAAAAAGCAGAGAACAACTTAGGAAATAATCTATATTATGCATGGTGGGAAACAGGAGACTTTGCCTTTTCCATTGTAGATAACTTGAAATTATTATTTACAGGAAATGTTTCCATTGACCAAATGATGGGACCAGTTGGAATTGGAGAAGTAGTAGCGCAAACCAATGGATTTGCAGACTTTATCTATATTTTAGCCTTAGTATCTATTTCTTTAGGATTTACGAACCTTTTACCATTCCCACCATTAGATGGAGGAAAGATAGTCATATTATTAATTGAAGCAATTAGAAGAAAACCATTAAAAGAGAAAACAGAAATGACAATTCAGTCTCTAGGATTTATGTTATTGATTGGTTTATCTATTTATGTGACATATAACGATATACTTAGGATTTTCTAATAATACAAGAAAGGAAAGAAAAAATGGCAGAACTAATAGATGTTTTAGATGAAAATGGAATTAAAACAGGAGAAGTATTATCAAGAAATGAAATACATCAAAAAGGGTTATGGCATAGAGCAATTGTGGTTGCAATAGTTAATAAAAATAATCAGGTTTTATTACAACAAAGGTCTTTTAAAAAAGATAAAAATGCAGGTAAGTGGGATATTTCAGTTGTAGGACATATTTCAACGGGGCAAGATGCTTTATCCGCAGCAGCTAGAGAGATTAATGAAGAAGTGAGTGTTAATTTAGGGTATAAAATAGATATTAAAGATTTTAGATATATGTTTTCATATAGAAAAGAGCAAGTAATCAATGAAAATTATATTGAAAGACAATTTTACGATTTTTTCATATTAAGAAAAAATGACTTAAAGGCAGAGAATATTAAAGTGCAAGAAAGTGAAGTGGAACAAGTTAAATTTGTTAATATTAGTGAGCTGAATGAGATGATAGAAAATGGCGAAGTTGTTGAAAGAGATGCTGTTTACAAGGAATTAATGGATTATTTATTTAGAGTGTAAACTATGTTTATAACTAGGAGAAAGCATAATAGAAAGTAATATTTTATAAATATTAGGAGAAAAAATAATGGCAGTAAAAATCACTTATTTTGTACATGGAACGACAAAGGATAATATAGAACATAAATCAACAGGTTGGTTACAAGGCGAATTATCTGAAAAAGGAATTCAACAAAGTATAATATTAAAAGAACAAATTGATGTGAAGCAATTTGATATAGTATTTTGTTCTGATTTAAAACGAGCAATAGATTCAGCTAAATATACTTTTGAAGGAGAAAAACAAATTGTTTGTGATAGTAGACTAAGAGAATGTAATTATGGTGATTTAAATGGCGAGGATACCAAATTGGTAAACTATGAAGAGCATATTCAAGAACGATTTCAAAATGGAGAATGTATGTTAGACGTTGAAGAAAGAATTAGGGCTTTTTGTAATGACTTACTAAAAAAATATGAAGGAAAGCATATTGCAATAGTAGCACATAAAGCTCCTCAATTAGCCTTTCAAGTGATTACAGAAGGTAAAACATGGGAGGAAGCAATTGAGCAAGATTGGCGTAAGACTAAATCTTGGCAACCGGGCTGGGAATATGAAATAAAGGAATGATAGGGAGAAATTTAAATGGCAGTTTTAGTACGAAAATTAGAAGAAAAAGATATTGAACAGATAATTCCATTAAGAATAGCATTACAAAAAGTAGATAATTTAGGCAATCTTGGAAATGAAGAAAATGCGTTAATAGAAAAAACAAGAGAATTTTTAGAAGAAAATTTAAATAAAGATTTATTTATGTTTGGTACCTATGTTGATAATGAATTAGTATCTATATGTGGCCTTACTATTTTAAAACATTTTCCAACAGTTGACGATTTAGTTTGTAAAGGTGGATATGTTACATGTGTGTATACTAAAGAAGAGCATAGACAGAAAGGATATCAAAAGAAGGCATTTGAAGAATGCTTGAGATATGGCAAAGAATTAGGAATTATAAGATACAAATTAAGTACGAAAAATCCAATAGCCATGAAAATGTATGCAAGTTTTGGTTTTAAAGAAGATAGTAACGCAAAGAAAATGAAAATGGAAGAATGATAACATGAAAAAATTAAGAATATACTTGAATACATCATATGTATTATTAGATGAAAAAGATTAGGAAAGGCTAGAAGAAATAAAAAAAGTGCTGATAAGTGTGAAGAAGATATTGAAAAGTGCAGAAAAAAAAGGACTAGCAATTTAGAAGTGATAAAAATTAAAAGAAAAATGTGAATTTTTTAGGAGGAACAAGAAATGATACAAGAAGATGTAGAACACATTGTACCAAAGACAGAAAAAAAGGAAGAGAAACAGCCAGAAAAACCTAAAAAATCAAAAGAAGAATTAGCAAGAGACTATCAAGAGTATTATGCGTGGTTAGATACTATTTATCCAATAGAAAGTTTTACATTACAAGGAAGAAATGAAGAAAGTTTGTATTTTCATCATGGTTACAATCTTTATGATAAAAAGGATGATGAGCCAGTATTAGTTTATCATCTAAGAGATACATCTTATAAAGAGTTTGTACAGCAACAAAGAGAATTACTTTTAAAGGGAGAAGTAACAAAAGATGATAGTAAAACCTATAGCTTTAAAGGTAGTATTGTAATAAATAAAAAAGAAAAGAGATTTAGTTTTTTAGTAGAATGGGACTACAAAGGAAAAGGTTATGGTAGAGCAATTTATAATAATTATTTACAAATTTTAGAGATGTTAGGTATTGAAGATAAGGAGTTATATACAGTTGCTATTAGTCAAAATACAAACCATCCCTTTTTACAAAGAATGTATGTTAAAGAAGTAGTAGCTAGAACAAGTGAAAAACCAAATCTTGAAAATGCTCAGCAGATTCTTCAAGAACTTGCTGGATGGCAAGACATAAGACAAATAAGGCTAAAGGAGATAAATGACATTATTGATTATGCAATAAGGTCTAATGTTCCTATGACAGAAATAGCAAAATCACTAAATGAAAATGGACTAAGCATTGGCAGAGATGTATTTCATAATGAAAGGAAAGAAGTAGAAAGACTGCAATCTTTGGGGGTAATAGGGTTAAAAGCTACCGCAATGCACCAACATTTTATGCAAGATAAAGATTTTTCATTTATGCAATTTATTACAGAACCTGATGTAGAAGATACCACAATAGAATTCCGAAGAATTCTAGCAGAAGTCAAAAAAGAATATAGAGCAAGGCAACAAGAAGGTAGATATATAGAGCCAAATTTACAAAACTTTGGAGAATTAGAACATATTATTTTAGACTGGAAAAACGTAGGTTTACTTTTTAGAAGCGTTATACCAGAAGTACAAGAAGTGGTAAAAAGACAAGCTATTAGTAAGTTTGAAGAATTTGACCCAGAACATAAACAAGCATGGAATTTGTGTGTTGATGAAAATTCCTTTAAAACTTTTAAAATGTTAAGTGATGCAGATTTAATGGATAAAGATACTTATATTGCTTTGTATCAAAAAGCACTTAATCGTAATTATACCTTAAGAGATTTTGATGGAGTAATATTTACACATATCAGTAGAGAAGAAAGAGAAAAAGCAAGAAGAGAAATTGCTGAAAATACATATTATCCAAGCCCAAAGAAAAAATGGCAAAAGGCAGAAAATAGATGGGACAAGAAACATTCTATTCCGAGAGTTGCAGTTCCACAAGCATTGGCTAAGAAAGGTAATGTGCGTGAGTTATTGAAGCAACAGATTTTACAACAAGGTATTGCTAAGAAAACAAAAATAAAAACAGATATGATGGGAAAAGGAAAAGATGGGAAACCATTCATAGTAGATAATCTAAAAGATTGGCTATTTGGTGTTCCGGGAACACATGGAAATTTACAAATGGTAGGAAATTCAGCAATTGTATTTCCGCCACAAACACCAGAATTTGCTGTTCAATTGATAGAACAGGCTTTGAAAAGCATTGAATATCCTAACTTCGGAGAAAGAGAATAGAAATTAGGAGAAATATGTTTGAAAAATCAAAAGTTATTTCTCATTTGAGAAATAACTTGATAAATGTAGCAGGGAAAAATATTAGTCATATAAGTAACTAGGAGAAATACAATGGAAGAAAAGCTAAAAACAGTCAAAGAAGTATTTAAAGATTATAATTTCAATAGCTTCGCGTTAAGCGAAGCAACCGTTGGTTGTGTCAATATATATAAGAAATCTAATACATTAGAACTAAAGCTACAAGATACTTCTTCTATTTTAATCAAAGATTTAACAGACTTTGAAAAGTACTTAGAAAAACGTTTTTGCTTCAAGAATATTGACATAAAAATAGAACAACCAAAAGATACAACAGAAAGCCAAGAAACGCAACAGCAAGAAGATAATAACCAAAACCATATAGATGCGAAAATACAAACACAATGGGAAGATATTGTAGATTACATGGCATACAAACATCCTCTTACCAAAGCATTGTTAAGAAATAGTAGCATACAAATTGAAAACAATAGAATTATTGTGGTCATGGCAATGAAGGGGAAAAATGTATTAGAGGCAAGAAGCTTTGATAAAATATTAGCACAAAAATTGCAGGACTTATATCACAAAAATTATGTAGTTGTTTTCCAAGAAGAAATTACACAAGAAATGCTAGAACAATACCAAGAGCATGCAAGAGAATTAGAAAACCAAGCTATTCTACTGTCGCGAAAAGAAGCTTTAGAGCAAGCGCAAGAAAGACAAGAAGCAAAGGCGAAAAAAGCACAAGAGATGCCAGCAGCAAGTCCAGATGGAGTGCCACCAGCCGACGCAGGAGCACCTTGGGAAGCTCCACCACCTCCAGAGGAACCAGAAGAAGTTTCACCAATGATTCATGGAAGAAGTATGAAATTAAGAGGTGATCCTGCAAAAATTGCTGATTTATCCGTAGACAGTGGCAATGTCTTATTAGACGGAGAAATCATGAGACATGATGAAAGTCCTAGTAGTAGAGAGTTAAAGTCAGGCAAGTTTTTGGTTATGTTTGATTTATATGATGGCACAAGTACCATTACTTGCAAAGCCTTTATAGAAGCAGATAAATTTGATAGTACTATGAAAAGGCTAAAAGGTGCTAAAGGTGTAAAAGTAGATGGGACAGCACAGTTTGATCCATTTTCAAAGGAATTAGGCGTGATTTCTAACACAATTCTTGAGTCCACAGGACTAAAAAAAGAGTCGAGAAAAGATGAGGCACCTGTTAAAAGAGTGGAATTACATATGCATACTCAGATGAGCCAAATGGACGGGATGACTGCGTGTAAGGACTTATTAAAACGCGCAGTTAAATGGGGGATGAAGTCCATTGCTATTACAGACCATGGAGTGGTACAAG
Source organism: uncultured Clostridia bacterium (assembly GCA_910589185.1). GTDB lineage: Bacteria > Bacillota > Clostridia > TANB77 > CAG-508 > CAG-273. The sequence goes on along the minus strand of CAJUSU010000003.1, from coordinate 78,653 downwards.
CTTTTCCAGATGCTCATAAATATTTAGAAAAAGACCACCCTGACTTAAAAGTAATTTATGGTGTAGAAGCATATTTGGCACCAGATGAAGCATCTTGTGTTTCTTTCTCAAAAGGGCAAAACTTAGAAGATGCTACTTATTGCGTACTAGACTTAGAAACGACAGGGCTATCTTTTAGAACAGAAAAAATAACAGAAATCGGAATTATGAAGGTAAAAAATCATGAAGTCATTGATGAATTTTGTACCTTTGTTAATCCTGAAAAACCAATTCCACAAAGAGTGGTAGAGGTAACCAATATTACAGATGATATGGTAAAAGATGCACCAACCATAGAGGAAGTTTTACCAAAAGTATTAGAATTTGTGGGAGACAGTGTTTTAGTAGCACATAATGCCGATTTTGATATTGGCTTTTTAAAGCATAATTGTACAGAACTAGGACTTCAATTAGGCAATACTTATTTAGATACTTTGCGTTTAGCAAAATCGTTATTTCCAGAGTACAAGAAATATAAGCTAGGGCTAATTGCAGATAACTTAGGAATTAAAGTAGAAGTAGCACATAGAGCGTTAGATGATGTGGATACTACTGTAAAAGTATTTAATGTTATGCTTGGAATGTTAAAAGAAAAAGGTATTGTTACTCTAGACGATATGGACAAGTTAAATGGTAAAACAGATTATAAATCACTTCCAACTTATCATGCCATTATTTTAGCGAAAGATTATGTAGGGCTTAGAAATTTGTATAAATTAATTTCTACTTCCCATTTAGACTATTTCTATAAAAAGCCACGTATTTTGAAATCTGTTTACAAAAAATATTCAGAAGGCTTAATTATGGGAAGTGCCTGTGAAGCAGGAGAATTATATAGAGCTATTATTGCAGGAAAAGCAGACGAAGAACTAGAAGAAATTGCGTCAGACTATGACTATTTAGAAATTCAACCAATTGGAAACAATATGTTTATGGTTCGTAATGAAACAGTAGCAAGCATAGAAGAATTACAAGATATTAATCGTAAAATAGTAGCATTGGGAGAAAAGTTACAAAAGCCAGTAGTTGCTACTTGTGATGTGCATTTTATGGACCCACAAGATGAAATTTATCGTAGAATTTTAATGGCAGGACAGGGATATGATGATGCTGACGAACAAGCACCACTTTATTTGCGTACCACAGAAGAAATGTTAAAGGAATTTGAATATTTAGGAGAAGAAAAAGCTTACGAGGTAGTTGTAACAAATACCAATAAAATTGCAGATATGTGTGAAAAAATAAGTCCAATTTCACCTGAAAAATGTCCGCCATATATTGAAGGCTGTGAACAAACCATTAAAAAAATTGCTTACAGTAAAGCACACGAATTATATGGTGATCCATTACCAGAATTAGTACAAGCAAGGTTGGACAAAGAGTTAAACTCTATTATTTCTAACGGCTTCTCTGTAATGTACATTATTGCACAAAAACTGGTATGGAAGTCGAATGAAGATGGATATATCGTAGGTTCCAGAGGTTCTGTTGGTTCTTCTTTTGTAGCTAATATGACAGGTATCACAGAGGTAAATTCACTTCCGCCACATTATAGATGCCCAAATTGTAAATATTCAGATTTTACAGATTATGGAGTAAAAAATGGATTTGACTTGCCAGATAAAGACTGCCCAAAATGTGGACATAAATTAACCAAAGATGGTATGGATATTCCCTTCGAGACCTTCCTAGGATTTGATGGAGATAAAGAGCCAGATATCGACTTAAACTTCTCAGGAGAATACCAAGCAAAAGCACACAAGTACACAGAGGTTATCTTTGGAAAAGGAACAACTTTTAAAGCAGGAACCGTTGGTACAGTAGCTGATAAAACTGCTTTTGGATATGTAAAAAAATATTATGAAGAAAGAGGAGTTCCTGTTAGTAATGCAGAAGTGCTAAGAGTATCACAAGGTTGTACAGGAATTAAAAGAACAACTGGGCAACATCCAGGTGGTATTATTGTAGTACCTAAAGGAAGGGAAATCTACGAATTCACACCAATACAGCACCCAGCAGATGACCCGAACTCAGATATTGTAACAACACACTTTGACTACCACTCTATTGACCAGAACTTGTTAAAACTAGATATTCTAGGACACGACGATCCGACTATGATTAGAATGCTATTTGATATTACAGGAATTGACCCAACCAAAGTACCATTAGATGATAAAGAAACCATGTCTATTTTTAGGTCAACAGAAGCTTTGGGAGTAACACCAGAACAAATCCACTCAGAAGTAGGTAGCTATGGTATTCCTGAATTTGGAACAAAGTTCGTAAGAGGGATGTTAGTAGATACAAAGCCAACTACTTTTGGTGAGTTAATCAGTATATCAGGATTATCCCACGGTACAGACGTATGGCTTAACAATGGTCAAGAGTTAGTAAATTCAGGAATTGTAACTTTAAGTGAAGCAATTGGTTGTAGAGATGATATTATGATTTACTTAATTAAACAAGGATTGCCACCGAAAAAAGCATTCAAAATTATGGAGTTTGTACGTAAGGGCAAAGCTTCTAAAGACCCAGAAAAGTGGCTAGAATTTGAGGCAGAGATGAGAGAATACAACATACCAGAATGGTATATTGGTTCTTGTAAGAAAATCAAGTACATGTTCCCAAAAGCCCATGCAGCAGCTTATGTAACAAATGCTTTCCGTATTGCATGGTTTAAAGTACATAAGCCAGCAGCTTATTATACAGCCTATTACACTATCCGTGCAGACGAATTTGACAGTGATATTATGTGTTATGGTGTGGAAAAAGTAAAAAACAAGATGAAGGAAATTGATTTACAAGGAAATAGTGCTACGACAAAAGATAAGAATATGTATGCTATTCTAGAATTGGTTTTAGAGATGTATGAAAGAGGAATTACTTTCTTACCAATTGACTTATATGAAAGTCATGCAACGAAGTTTAAAATGGAATCAGAGACGGAAATTAGGCCACCACTTAACAGTGTGCCGGGATTAGGAACCGTTGCAGCAGAAGGAATTGACGAAGCAAAGAAAGATGGAAAATTCATGTCTATTGATGATATGAAGATTCGCTCAAAGATAGGAAAGTCAGTTATAGAATTGCTAGATAAAGTTGGTTGCCTAAAAGGAATGAGCCAAAGTAATCAAATGAGTTTGTTTGGGTGATGTCAGGTTGCAGGTTGGGGACGTTCCTTTTCCTGACAAAGTTGTCGGGTTGGGGACAGATCTTAAAAATAGGAAGGAATTTAGGAAAGATGAAGTTAGAAGAGATTTTTACAATACAAAATATTATCATATATTTAGTGGCTATTAATCTAATTACTTTTTTAGTAATGTGGTTAGATAAAAGGAAAGCAAAAAAGGGAAGATGGAGGATACCAGAAAATACTTTATTGCTCTTCGTATTATTAGGTGGTGGAATAGGAGGCATTGCTGGAATGTATGTTTTTCATCATAAAACCAACAAGGCTAAGTTTGTCATAGGATTTCCAGTTATTTTAATTTGTGAGATATTAATTATAATAGCAACATTTGTATTATAAAATTTGATAAAAAAGGACAATTTTCTTATCTGAAAATGGTCTTTTTTTATAGCAAAATTTTTAGATATATAAAATAATGTGTTTCCATAAAAGATAAAAAATAATTGTGAAAAGTTATCCACAGAAAAAGTGCTTATTATTACAGTTGTTCACAAAGTTATCCACAATTTCCACAGGATATACACAGGCTGCTTTTGTAAACCTTGTGTAACAATTATGTAACACATATTGCCAAAATGTAATAATTCTGTAATAAAAATGAAACAAAAATAGTAAAAAATGTCGAATAAAAAAGAAATTTGTAATAAGAATGAGACTTCTGTGAATACAATATGAAGAAAATATTACAAAAATATTACAAAAGAGAATATTTTGCAAAAGTATGAATCCACAAAGTTAAGAGGAAAACTGAGGATAAAATAACAAACCTGTGGATAATTAATAAATGGTTGACAAAATGCAAAAAGGAGAGTAAAATAATAAAGAATTAAAAATTGCGATGAAAAAGAAAAAATTTGGATTAATTAAGTATAAGAGAGTTGGGAATAGGTGAAAGCCAATCTTAATTGCCAAATGGGGAACTTTGGAGCATGAGAAGAGAAAGAGGATTAACAAAATTGTTAATCAAATAGGGTGGAACCGCGGAAAGATATACTTTCGTCCCTAGCTTATGAGAAAAGCTAGAGACGATTTTTTAGTTTCTAGCATATCAATAAAAAGGAGGAATTTTTATGGCAGATTTAACAATGGAAAAACTAGTTAATTTATGCAAAAACAGAGGATTTGTATATCCTGGTTCAGAGATTTATGGAGGTCTAGCAAATTCTTGGGACTATGGACCAATTGGAGCTGAACTAAAAAAGAACATTAAAGATGCATGGTGGAAAAAGTTTATTACACAAAATAAGTATAATGTAGGAATAGATGCAGCTATTATGATGAATCCACAAGTTTGGGTAACAACAGGACACGTAGGAGGTTTTTCAGATCCTCTTATTGATTGTAAATCTTGTAAAACAAGACACAGAGCTGACAAACTAATTGAAGAATGGGGATTTCAAAATGGAAAAGACATTTCTGGATTAGATGGTTGGACCAATGAACAATTGGTAGAGTATATTAAAGAAAATAATATAGTGTGCCCTAATTGTGGTAAATTGGATTTTACAGATATTAGAAAATTCAACTTAATGTTTAAAACTTTTATGGGAGTAACAGAAGATGCTACTTCTACAGTATACTTAAGACCAGAAACTGCACAAGGAATGTTTGTGGATTTTAAAAATGTATTAAGAACAACTAGAAGTAAGATGCCAATGGGAATTGGTCAAATGGGACGTTCTTTTAGAAATGAGATTACACCAGGAAACTTTATTTTTAGAACTAGAGAATTTGAACAAATGGAATTAGAATTCTTTTGTAAACCAGGTACAGATTTAGAATGGTATGAATATTGGAAGAACTTCTGTAAAGAATGGCTTGTTAATTTAGGAATCAAACCAGAAAATCTAAGATTAAGAGAGCATACAAAAGAGGAATTATCTTTCTATAGTAAAGGAACTACTGATATTGAATTCTTATTCCCATTTGGTTGGGGAGAACTTTGGGGAATCGCAGATAGAACAGATTATGATTTATCAAGACATATGGAAGCTTCAAAACAAGATTTAACATATTTAGATTCAGAAACAGGAGAAAGATATGTGCCATATTGTATAGAACCAGCAGTTGGTGTAGACAGAATCTTTTTAGCTATGATGTGCAATAGCTATGAAGAACAAGAGATTGCTGAAGGAGATACAAGAACTGTATTACATTTACACCCAGCATTAGCACCATACAAAGTTGCAGTGCTTCCACTTTCTAAGAAGTTGAGCGAAAAAGCAGAAGAAGTATATAGCAAACTATCTGAAAAATTCACATGTGATTATGACGAAGCAGGAAGCATAGGCAAACGTTATAGAAGAGAAGATGAAATTGGTACGCCATATTGTGTAACGATTGATTTCGATACTTTAGAAGATGAAACTGTAACCATTCGTGATAGAGATACTATGGAACAAGTAAGAGTAAAAATTGATGAACTAGAAGCTTGGATTTCAGAAAAAATGAAATTTTAATAGAACTGAAATAAAGGGTTGAAAAATAAAATAGAAATAGTATATAATCTTAGCAATGATTATATACTATTTTTATGCTAAAGCATATATAGTATTATCAAAATGAAAAGAGGCTGTAAATGGCAAGAAGAACAAAAGATACCAATGTAAAAAAGAAAAAAGGGGCATCCTTTATGAAGAATGTCCTAGTTTTGATGTTTTCACAAATTATGGTGAAAATATTAGGATTTATATATAAATTAGTCATTACCAATTTTGAAGGATTTGGAGATACGGGGCTTGGTTACTATTCTGCTGGATATCAAGTTTATTCTTTATTACTAGCTTTATCTTCTATAGGAATTCCAAATGTTATTTCTAAATTGGTTTCAGAAAGAGTAGCAATAGGAGATAATAAAGGAGCACAGCGTATTTTTAAAGTTTCTATGACTTTCTTTACGATTATAGGATTGATACTTTCAGTTATTTTATTCTTTGGGGCAGAAACAATTGCAAAAGTAGTATTTAATGTACCAGATACAAAATATGTAATGCAAGTATTAGCACCAGCTGTTGTATTTGTTGCAACATCAGCAGTTTTTAGAGGCTATTTTGCAGGACTAAATGATATGAAACCAACAAGTTATTCTCAAATTTTAGAACAGTTTTTAAATTGTGTGTTATCTATTACTTTTGTATATGCATTAATAGGAAAAGAACCATATATTATGGCAGCAGGTGGTAACTTATCAACTACTTGTGCTATTGTACTGACATTTGTTTACTTAATTGCTTATTATAAAAGAAAGAAAATTAAAGTAAAGAGAAAGCAAATTTCACCAGAAGCACATAAGACAACAGGACAACTATTAAAAACAATTTTAGTAATGTCTATTCCAATTACATTTAGTTCTGTCATTTCTATTATTAGTCCATTAATTGATAGCACAACAGTTAGTAGATGTATTCAAAGTGCATTTGCTAGTATCTATCCAGTGAAAGAAGAACTAGAAGCTTTTGCTATGAGTATGACAGGAATTTTGTCAAAAGTGGATACCTTGACAGCTTTGCCAATTGCTGTAAACATTGCGTTCTCAACTGCTTTGGTACCAGTCATATCTACATCTATTGCTAAAAGAGATTATGAAACAGCTTCTAAAAGAATGACCTTTTCGCTATTTGCATCTATACTAATTATTATTCCTTGTGCTTGTGGATTTATTAGCTTAGCTCAACCAATTTTAAACTTAATTTATCCGACAGCATCAGATGGGGCAAGTGTGTTTATTTTATGTTCTATTTCTATGATATTTGTGGCGCTTAATCAAACGATTAATGGTGGACTATATGGAGTGAATAAAAGCTATATACCAGCAATTGCAATCGTGTTTTCTGTCTTTATAAAAGTAGGATTAAATATTACTTTAATTAGCAATCCTTCTATTGGAATTAATGGTTCTGGTATTAGTTCTATTGTGGCGCAGGGATTTGTATTTTTGATTTGCATTATTGCACTTCATAAGAACTTAAAATTAAATTTTGAATTTGGCAGAATGATTGCAAGCCCAATAGCAGCAGGAGTTTTGATGGGAGGAGTAGTTTATTTTATTAATAAGGGGCTAAATACAGTAGTAGGAAATTCGATGAGCACTATCATCTCTATCGTTTGTGGTGGAATTATTTATGTACTAGCATTGTTTTTAGGAAAAATACTAAAAAAAGAAGATATTTTGATGATACCATTTGGCACAAAAATATATCCTTTGTTAGTGAAATTAAGAATTTATAAAGATGAGCCCGTATTAGCAACAGAAGGTCCAGAATTGGAAAAAATGGCAGAAGAAACGGAAAGAGATGTAACAATACAAGAAAATGACATGGAATTAGTAATACCAAAAGAACAATCAGAAGAAAGACAGTGGAATAAAGAGGAAGACGACTTCTTATTAAATCTAGATTTGAAAGAACAGATTCAAAAACAAGTACAAGAACAAGGAATTCCAGACTTTGAAAAAGAAGTTACTTTGATTTTTGATAGATCAAATAAAATGGAGCAAAAGGTGAGATTATTATTCGAAGATGAGATTTTAGAAGCACCAAGAGAAAAAAGAAAGAAGGTTCCAAATAAGAAGAAAGTAACAAGCCATAAAGAAAAAAGAGTAAAAGATAATACTAAAAGAGGAAAACATAGTAAATAGTTTTTGAAAAATACTTTACTTTTTTGGGGTTTATAGATATAATAGGGAAAGTTCTAGGGTAAACTAATCCTAGCAACGAAAAAAGTATATTATTTTAAATAATATAAACAATATTAAAGGAGGTTCTTTATGAGTCAAAAGTATGTTTACTTATTCAAAGAAGGAAACGCAAATATGCGTGAACTTTTAGGAGGAAAAGGAGCAAACCTTGCAGAAATGACTAACTTAGGTTTACCAATTCCACAAGGTTTTACAGTAACAACAGAGGCTTGCACAAGATATTATGAAGATGGAGAAAAAATTGCAAAAGAAATCGAAGATGAAATTTTTGCAGCTCTTTCAAAATTAGAAGAGATTACAGGCAAAAAATTCGGAGATGTAGAAAACCCATTATTAGTATCAGTACGTTCAGGAGCAAGAGCTTCAATGCCAGGTATGATGGATACTATTTTAAACTTAGGTTTAAATGAAGAAGTTGCAGCAAGCATGGCACAAAAAAATGAAAGATTTGCTTATGATAGTTACAGAAGATTTATTCAAATGTTTAGTGACGTTGTTATGGAAATACCAAAGCCACTATTTGAAAAAGAAATCGACGCTATGAAAGAAAAAAGAGGCGTAAAACAAGATACAGAATTAACAGCAGCAGATTTAAAAGAATTAGTAGCAATCTTCAAAGGAATCTACTTAAAAGAACATGGAAGTGAATTCCCAAGTAATCCAACAGAACAATTAAAAGAAGCTGTAAAGGCAGTATTCCGTTCATGGAATAACCCAAGAGCTATCACATATAGAAGATTAAATGATATCCCTGGAAGTTGGGGAACAGCCGTTAACGTTCAAGAAATGGTTTTCGGAAACATGGGAGATGACTGTGGAACTGGTGTTGCATTCACACGTAACCCAGCAACAGGAGAAAAAGCTTTATTTGGTGAATATTTAATGAATGCACAAGGTGAAGACGTTGTTGCAGGTATTAGAACACCACAACCTATTGCTACATTAGAGCAAACAAATGCAGCAGCATATGCTGATTTCGTAAAATATGCTAACTTATTAGAAAATCACTATAGAGATATGCAAGATATGGAATTTACCATTGAAAGAGGAAAACTATTCTTCTTACAAACAAGAAATGGTAAAAGAACTGCAAATGCTGCACTTAGAATAGCTGTAGAATTAGTAAATGAAGGAATGATTGATGAAAAAGAGGCTGTTTTAAGAGTAGAACCAAATCAATTAGATCAATTATTACATCCAAACTTTGATCAAGCTAAATTAAAAGCTGCTAAGCCAGTTGCAAAAGGACTAGCTGCTTCACCAGGAGCTGCAACAGGTAAAGTTGTATTTACAGCAGATCGTGCAGTTGAATTACATGAAAAAGGTGAAAAAGACTTAATCTTAGTAAGACTTGAAACATCTCCAGAAGATATTGATGGAATGAATGTATGCCATGGTATTTTAACAGTTCGTGGTGGTATGACATCACACGCAGCAGTAGTTGCACGTGGTATGGGTACATGCTGTGTAGCTGGCTGTGGAGAATTAGTTGTTAATGAAGAAGAAGGAAACTTCAGAGATCCACAAGGAAATGTATATCATGAAGGAGACTACATTTCATTAGATGGTTCAACAGGAAATGTATATGGAGAAAAAATTGATACAGTAGAAGCATCTGTATCAGGAGATTTTGCAAAATTAATGGGATGGGCTGACCAATATCGTCAAATGGAAGTTAGAACAAATGCTGATACTCCAAAAGATGCTGAAGTTGCATACAACTTTGGCGCACAAGGTATTGGATTATGCCGTACAGAGCATATGTTCTTTGCTCCAGAAAGAATTGCAGCAATTCGTGAAATGATTGTTTCTAAAACTGCAGAACAAAGAGAAAAAGCTTTAGCTAAAATTCTTCCAATGCAACAAGGGGACTTTGAAGGATTATTCAAAGCAATGAAAGGTTACCCAGTAACCATTCGTCTATTAGATCCACCACTACATGAATTCTTACCACATACAGACGAAGAAATCACAGCGTTAGCAAAAGAAATGGGAATGACTTTCCAAGAATTAAAAGATGTAGTAGTAAGCTTACACGAATTCAACCCAATGATGGGACACAGAGGATGTCGTCTAGATGTTACTTACCCAGAAATTGGTGCAATGCAAACAAGAGCAATTATTAGAGCAGCTATTAATGTAAATAAAGAAGGAATGAATATTGTTCCTGAAATTATGATTCCATTAGTAGGTGAAGTAAAAGAATTAAAATATGTAAAAGATATCATTGTAAAAGCAGCAGATGAAGAAATTGCAAATGCTGGTGTAACAATGAAATATGAAGTAGGAACAATGATTGAAATTCCTAGAGCAGCATTAACAGCTGACGAAATTGCAAAAGAAGCTGAATTCTTCTCATTTGGTACAAATGACTTAACACAAATGACATTCGGATTTAGCCGTGATGATGCAGGAAAATTCTTAGGTTCTTACTATGAAAAGAAAATCTATGAATCAGATCCATTTGCCAAATTAGACCAAACTGGTGTTGGAAAATTAGTAAAAATGGCTGTTGATATGGGTAAAGCAACAAGACCTGACATTCACTTAGGAATTTGTGGAGAACATGGTGGAAACCCACCAACAGTTGAGTTCTGCCATAATGTTGGTTTAACTTATGTATCTTGCTCACCATTCAGAGTTCCAATTGCAAGATTAGCAGCAGCTCAAGCAGCAATTAAACAACCTAGATAAACAGAAATAATAAGAAATAAACAGAGCGTTCTCTTTCGAGAACGCTCTGCTTTGTGTTTCGGGTTGCAATCTTCGCTCAAATCTTCCTTATTTTGATTTTGTACCGACCTAATCCGGGAATTTTACGAATATATCCCATGAAAAATGCTTCCACAGGGTAGTTCTTTTCCAGATATTTGATGTCACCTGGGTAAGCGGAGATGGAAATTGAATTACATTTGCCGCTTAAAACTCGTTGAATCTGCATAACGTGTTTCTGACGATACTGTTTGCTCATAATGTTTTCCTCCAAAGTTTTATGGTTTGCTAAGATCGCAATTCCTATTATATCTGGATACACTTAATTTAATGTATCCTTAATCAATAGAAATCTTATTAAGCTTAACATAAAATAAGGAAAATGTCAAGTTGTGGAAGAACAAGAACAATTTATTTTTAGTGTATATCTGTAATTGTATTCAAAAAATAGAATAAAATATCTTGAAAATAGGAAAAAGCGGTTGACAAATAAAATAAAAACTAGTATAATCTTATAGTACGAAATTTTATGTAACAAATTAAAATATAGATACAAAGAATGACAGTCAAGGGAGGGAATTAAAATGGCACAACCAAAAAGAAGATGGTCAAAAGCAAGAACACATTTAAAAAGATCTACATGGAAATTAGAAAATCAAAATTTAGTTGATTGTCCACATTGCCACGAAAAAGTATTACAACATAGAGTATGCCCAAATTGTGGATATTATGATGGAAAAGAAGTAGTTGCAAAATCTGAAAACTAATGGCTAGATCTCATATATATTTTGCAAGATGAAGATTATAAATTAATTGTAATGTAGCAAAAAAACACCTGTAAAAATAGGTGTTTTTATGTGACCTAAAATTTAGTCAATTGTTTATAATAAACAGAGTTTATAGATATTTATACATAGTAGAAAAAGAAGGAGGAACAAATGGAAAAAGAAGAAAATATTTTAGGAACAGAAAAAATAGGAAAATTAATCAAGAAATTCTCAATACCTTGCATTATTTCTTTATTAGTAAACTCACTATATAATATTGTAGACCAAATATTTATTGGTTGGGGAGTTGGCTATTTAGGAAATGGTGCAACCAATGTAGTGTTTCCACTAACGATGATTTGCTTAGCATTTTCATTAATGTTTGGAGATGGTGCATCAGCTTATTTGAGTTTGAAGTTAGGCGAAAAGAAAAAAGAGGAAGCTAGTAAAGGCGTTGCAAATGGAATTTTAATATCTATTGTTGTTGCCGTGATACTATGTGCTATCACTTTAATCTTTTTACCACAATTATTAAACATCTTTGGTTGTACTGACAATTTAAGAGAATATGCCTTGAATTATGGCTACATTATTGCCATAGGTTTACCTTTTATGATGATAGGAACAACTCTAAATTCTATTATTAGAGCAGATGGAAATCCTAAATACGCAATGACTTCAATGGTACTAGGAGCAGTTTTAAATGTTATTTTAGATCCAATTTTCATTTTTGTATTTAAAATGGGAGTACAAGGAGCAGCGATAGCAACAGTCATTAGCCAAATTTTAACTTTGGGAATGAATATTTTATATATTAGAAAATTCCAATCTATTCAAGTGAAGAAAGAAACTTTTAAACCACAACTTAATAGCATTAAAAGAGTATCTACATTAGGAATTAGCAGTTTTATTACTCAAATGAGTATTGTAGTAGTTATGGCGTTTGAAAATAATCTACTAGGGCAATATGGTGCAGAGTCTAAGTTTGGTTCTGAAATACCAATTACGGTATTTGGAATTGTTATGAAGATTAGCCAAATTTTAAATAGTATTATTATTGGAATTGCAGCAGGTTCACAGCCAATCATTGGGTATAACTATGGTGCAGGAAAATATGATAGAGTAAAGAAAACTTTGAAAGCAGTTTTAGGTTGTAGCTTAGTAATTAGTACTATAGCATTTGTTTTATTCCAAGCAATTCCAGAACAATTAATCTCTATTTTTGGTAGTGGAGATGAAAATTATATGGAATTTGCATGCATTGCATTTAGAACTTATTTGTTATTATGTATTTGCAATGGAATTCAAATACCAGCAGGTATTTTCTTCCAAGCGATTGGAAAAAGCGTGAAAAGTGCAATTTTATCACTATCAAGACAAGTATTATTCTTAATTCCAGCTATGATTATTTTAGGGAAAGCTTTTGGACTTAAAGGATTACTATACTCAGGACCAATGGCAGATGGATTAGCGTTTGTTATTGCTGTTATATTGTTAGTTTTAGAACTAAGAAAATTAGGCGAAAAGAAAGTGGAAAGCAAGGCTTTGATAGATGATACTAGCACAGACAATCAATTAAATCATCATATTGTTATTACAATAGCTAGAGAGTATGGTTCAGGTGGAAGATATGTTGGAAGACTAATTGCTGACAAATTAGGAATTAAATTTTATGATAAAGATTTCATAGAAAAATTGGCACAAGAAACAGGGCTATCTGAAGAATATATTGAAGCAAATGAACAAAAAATGAGTAAATTCAGCAACTTTAATAATGGATATTATATAGGATTAAATAACAGTGATGATTTGTTTTTAAAAGAATCAGAATTAATTAAAGAATTAGCTGATAAAGAGTCAAGTGTTATTATTGGTAGATGTGCAGACTTTATTTTAAAAGATAGAAAAGATGTATTAAAGGTCTTTATTTATAGCAATATGGAAGATAAAGTGAAAAGAGCAACTGAAATTTATGGATTTGATAAGATAAAATCTGAAAAAGAAATTAAGAGAATTGATAAATTAAGAAGCAATCATTATAAACATTATACAGAAAAAGAATGGAAAGATTATAGCAATTATGATATTTGCATTAATAGTGATAAACTAGGTGTAGAAAAATCAGCAGAATTGATTTGTGAAATGGTTAAAGAAAAGGAAATGTCAATTTTATAATGACTAGTAAAATGAAAGTAAACTTTTAAGTTTACTTTCATTTTTTATATACAACAAAATGGTAAAAGGTATATACTTTATTTATACACTATGATAAAATATGCCTATACAATAAAATAATATACATAAGATTAATAAAAAGACAAAGGAGGAATTAAAATTGAAGGGGAAATGTTGTGCTAAAAAGTATTTTTTACTTGTTGTAGTAGTGACTTTATTTATGGGTTTGTTATATTTCTGTATAGGAACTAGCAAATCTAAAGGTGGAGAATATGATACGAACCAGGTAAACGAAGAAGAAATTATGCAAGTAGGAGAAACGGTAGATGTATATGAGGGAATAGGAACTAGTTATAATAAGATAACAACCTTAGAACAAAACAGTGTGATAAAAAGGGTTGAAAGTGGAGTAGGAGAAGCAGATGGTCATACTTGGGATAAAGTAATATTAAGTAATGGTAAAGAAGGATATGTATTTTCAGATAATTTAGAGATGACTGTAGAGGGAGAATACTCAAAAAATACATTTGAATATGAAGGAGTAACATATGATATATATCTTCCAACTAAGGTCTATAATATAAATATCGAAGACTATCCATATTATGTGATAGGAGAGAGTAACGAAAAATCATATATGACGATTTATTATGGTACAGAAAGGTTTAAATGCAACGAATCAAATGGTAATTATAGAGTTTGTAATCCAAAAGCAATATTTGTGGTTGTAGTGTGGAAAAATGGAAAAGTGTCGATGAATGGCAAGCTTGTTTTAGATAGAGATATACAGACAGTAATGATAAAGGAAAATAGTTCGGTAATTACATGTAAATTTGCAAATCAAGATATCTTATTAGGAAATACAAAAGAAAAGATTTTTAGTAAGAATTGTGGCTATGAGTATGATGCAAATAATGAGGATGGGAAAAATTGCAATGAAATAGTAAAGGTAAATAAAAAAACAATAGTATACGAGAAACCAGCTCTTAATTACAATGAAATGATGGCCTTAGAAGAAAAGGATATTGTAAAGAGAACAAATCACAAAATAAATGAGAAAAATGGACATGTATGGGATAAAATAGTATTATGTAATGGAAAAGAGGGTTATGTTTTTTCTGACAATTTAGAAATAGTAACAAAAGAAGAATATGAAAATATAACATTTAAGCATAGTATTTATGGAATATCAACTAAAATGTATAATGTATACTTTCCAACTTTGAGCTATGGAATAAATATGAAGGATTACTTATATTATATTGCTACTGTAGATAACAATTATAATATGAGAATTTGCTATAGTGTAACTAAATTTAATGTTGCAGAAAGTGGAGAAGATTATCGCCTAAATAATCCAAGTAATGTTTTAATGGTAACAATAAAATCTAATGGAAAAATAGAAATGCAAAAGAATGTTGTACTTGGAAATACAATATTAATAAAAAAAGATAAATTCCAAAATAATTGTATAACAACAAATCAAGAAATTTATTGTGGAAAGAACAAAATACTTGGGCAATGTATTTATGACAATAAAGGGATATGTTATAAAACGGATATTGGTTGGAATGATATAGCTACGACACAAAGTAATTATGAAAATATAAAAAGAGCAGAGGAAATGTATAATAGTATGAAACCAGGTGATATTGCGATATTATATCCAACATTATTAAGTCAAAAGGCTATTATCCTAGAGGGAGCAAGAGGATTGCAAGCGATATATCCAAATGCTGGTTCTGCATTAGAATATTTTTTAACGCAAAAAGAGAGTGGAAAAACTAGTCTTAGTGTTAAAGATGAAGGTGGTATTTATAAAGAAGGACATACAAGGCGAAATATCATATTAATAAATGCTATGGGGGAAAGCAAATCTATGGAAAAAAAGCTGAACGAAAATATTAAGAATGCTATAAAAGTATCCGAAGAACTGAATATTGTAGAAAATACACCAATAACTTTTTGTAATGTGATAGAAGATTCAGGAGAAGCTACTGAAGAAACAAGCAAAGATTGGTTTTTGACATTACATCTATATAGGATAAAGATGGAATATATTGTTACAAGAATTAAAGATGATTACCAAATGAAGGTAAGGTATGAAATAGATGATTATTATGATTGGGATCCTCAAACGGACAAAGATTATTCAACATTATTTCAAGGAAATGTACTAGGAAATATTGCTGACATACTTCCAGAATATTTGTATGTAATGCATAATGCAGGATTTGCAAGAAATTATACTAATTATGGTTGGATTAAATGCAAGGTGATTTGGAACAAAAATGATATGAAAGTAACGGGAAAATACGAAATAGAAAATATATAGATAATATTAAAGGAGGATAGAAGATGATAAAAGATAAAAGATATATAGGGATAATTATTTTATTAGTAATAGTAATGACAGCGCTTATAATATTAATATGTAAAACAATATCAAGAAGTAAAGAGAAAACATATAATATGAGTAATAATATAGTTGATGAACAAGAAAATTTGAATTTAGAAAACAGATTTGATAGTCAACAAAGCAGTAATTTTTTTTCAAATGAACAAAGAAATACAGCAACGAATGAATTGGGGACAATAATGGATGGAAAAACAGATAAGTGTAAAGTGATTGTCAATGGAGAAAAAATTACTGAAAGGGAAATAGCTTATATAGATTTTCAAATTAACAATACAGTACTTAATGAACAGCAAGAAAAAAAGGATGCTACAAATGAGGCAATTAAGGAGTATGTTGTTGTGCAAGATGCAAAACAGAGAAACATATTTTTAACAGAAGAAGAAAATAAAATGATTGAAGAAAGAACAAAAAAACAATTTGCTAAAGACAAAGATGGGATGGATAGTACTTTGAATACATTTCAAATGGATTATGACGAATTTTTGAAATTTCATATAGCTAAAATTAAAAGACTAGAAATAGGAACTAAATGGACACTTCATATTAATGAAGCTATAAGAAAAGGTGAATTAAATACAAAGAATGAGGCATTTAATAAAAAGTGTAAACAATATAGAGAAAACAAGACTGAATCTCAAAATATTAGCTTATTATTTGAATTAGTAGATGAATATAAAGAGTACTTAAAAGAGGAAGCTAAAATTGAATATATCGATTAGAAAAAATGAAGTGGAGTAAATTAGATTACTCTACTTCACTGTTTTCTTTAGAAGGAATTGTGATTTCATATTTAATATGGTGTTCACTATTTGGAATAGAAGGGGAATCATATTCTAAATATAAATCTTCATCTTGAGAAAATAAAGAATAGGAATTATAATGAAAAATAATATTAGTAGCATCCTCTGGTATTCTATCTGGTAAATAAGAAAATTCTTTTGCGGAAAAATAGTGGTATTTTACGAATTCATATCTATTAGGGTTAGTATAAGAATAAGAAGGAGATATACCAAAAGTTTTCATTTCAAATATTAGTTGCAAAATTAGAAATATAGGTACTATTAAAAATAGAAAAACAATGCTACCTTCTTTCCTTTTAAAGTTTTTAAAAAATGTTAATACCATAAAAATTGCTGAGATAATATTCATGATCAATAGAAAAAGATTGTCAACAGGGTCTATTAATAGATAAAGATAGAAAAGTATATGCATTTTTGCAATGAGGAAACTTACAATACTAATGAATAAATATAAATAATTGATAGATAATTTACTAGAAAAACGAATATTAGTAAGGTAACATAGTAGTAGTATTAATAATGGAATGGCTCTTATTACAATAATTTCTATTGTCTCTTTGCAAAAAGTATGGCAATAAATAGTAAGAAAAGACTCAGATAAGTTATAAGATAAAAGTAGTACTATTAAGAAAATGAACAATGTTTTGTGTGATTTATTCATAAATTTATTTCTCCTTTTAATATTTTGTTTTATTATATCATTAATTTTTACAAAACAGAAGTGATTTGTGTAATAAATAGTAAGAATAGACAATTTTATAAAGGTTGTGATATAATGCAATTATTAATTTGAATTATTGGAGTGTAAGCTATGAAAAAATTAAATCTAATATTAGTGTACAATCAAAACGAGGACAAGATATTGATGTGTCAAAGAGCAAAAGAGCCTTTTAAAGGGAAGTTTAACCTAGTTGGTGGAAAAGTAGAACAAAATGAAGAAGAATTGCATGCAGCATATAGAGAATTACAAGAAGAAACAGGAATTACGAACCAAGACATTTCACTTTCACACTTAATGAATTTCCAATATCCGTTTGAAGATTATGAATTAGAAGTTTTTTATGGAAAATTGAATAAAGATGTAGCTTTGGTAGAAGAAGTCAATCATTTGCAATGGATGGATAAACAAGAAAATTTCTTTGACTATAACAAATTTGCAGGAGAAGGTAATATTGGACATATGGTTCGCCAAGTAGAAGAATTTAAAAAAGTAGGAGGAAACGAAAATGAATAGAGAAAAAGCTTTTGAGATTTTAAAAAAATATAATCAAGAGGAATTTCATATTAGACATGCCTTAACAGTAGAAGGTGTTATGAAATATTTTGCAAAAGAAATGAATGAAGATGTAGAATACTGGGGAATAGTAGGATTGCTTCATGATGTAGACTTTGAAATGTACCCAGAAGAACATTGCATAAAATGTGTAGAATTGTTAAAAGAAAATGGTGTAGAAGATAATATTATACACTCTATTTGTAGCCATGGGTATGGTCTATGTTCTGATGTGAAACCAGAGCATATTATGGAAAAGATTTTGTTTGCGACAGATGAATTAACAGGTTTAATTTGGGCTGCTACTAAAATGAGACCTTCTAAAAGCACTAAGGATATGGAGGTATCAAGTCTTAAAAAGAAGTTTAAAGATAAAAAATTTGCAGCAGGTTGTTCAAGAGATGTGATTAAGCAAGGAGCTGAAATGTTAGGTTGGGAATTAGATACTTTATTTGAAAAAACAATTTTAGCAATGAGGGAAGATGAAGATAAAATAAATGAGTATTGCAAGGAGTAAAAGATGGAAGAAAATGAAATAAGAGAGAAGACAATAGAGGAAATAGAACAAAAAGAAACTGAAAGAAATAGTGATAGAGAGAAAGAAGAACAAACAGAAACAAGGAAAAAAGAACTAGAACAATTAGCAGAAAAAAACTTAAAAAAAATGAAAAAAGAAGCAAGCGAATTTAAAAGGTTCATTTCTAGAGGAAATGTAGTTGACATGGCAGTTGGTGTTATTGTCGGAGGAGCTTTTGGAAAGATTGTAACTAGTTTAGTAAATGATATTATCACACCATTAATTGGTATTATCATTGGTGGATTAGATTTTTCAAATTTAACATTGGAAATAGGAAACTCTAAAGTGGCTTATGGATCCTTTATTCAGACAATTATAGATTTCCTAATTATTGCTATTTGCATTTTTACAATGGTTCGATTGTTTGAAAAACTGAAACATGAAGAGAAAAAAGAAAAAGTAGAAGAACCACCTAAGAAGAGTGAAGATATTGTTCTTCTAGAGGAAATTAGAGATTTGTTAAAAGAAAAACAAAAAAGCGAGTAAAATATGAAACCTTTTTAGAAAAAATGACACTATAAGGATAGAGGGAGAAAAAGATGTTATCTGTATTAGAAGTAAAACGAAAATTGCCACAAGTTTTTATAGAAAATCTATATGAGCTGTTTTCTCCTTTAACAGTGGATAAAATTTTAGCAGGAATGGCAGGAGAAAGATATACTACCTTAAGAGTAAATACTTTAAAATATGATATTCAAAGTTTAATGAGAGATTTTAAAGAAAAGAACATTAAATTTGAGAGGGTGCCTTGGTATCAAGATGCCTTAATCATTAAAAATGTAACAGAAAAAGAAATTCAAAAATTAGACCTTTTTGAAAAAGGATATATCTATTTACAAAGTTTATCTAGCATGGTGCCACCACTAGTATTAAGTCCAAAATCGGGAGAAAGGGTGTTAGACTTAACGGCTGCACCTGGAAGCAAAACAACGCAGATGGCAGCGATAATGCAAAACAAAGGTGAAATTTTAGCAAATGAATTAGATAAAATTCGCTGTGAAAGACTACAATATAATGTAACAGCGCAAGGAGCAAGTATAGTAACAGTCAACAATGATTATGGAGAAAGAATAGGAGCAAAATATCCAGAAACTTTTGATAAAGTATTATTAGATACTCCTTGCAGTGGCGAAGGACGTTTCATAGCATCAGATGCCAAAACATATCGTAATTGGTCAGAAAAAAAGGTGGCAGAACTAGTAAAAATCCAAAGAAAATTATTAAGAAATTCTTATGAAGCTTTAAAACCAAATGGAATAATGGTATACTCTACCTGTACATTAAACTTAGCAGAAAATGAACAGATTTTAGAATGGGCTTTAGAACAGTTTGACTTAAAATTATTAGATATTAGTATCGAATTAAGAGAAGTAGAAAAAGGGCAAACATTGAATACCCAAAAAGCTATTAAAATATTGCCTTCTAAAAATATGGAGGGATTTTTTGTGGCAAAGCTACAAAAAGGCAAATAATGGAGAGAAAAAATGAAAAAGAATATTTTACAGTATTTAGAACAAACAGCAAAAAAGTATGCTAATAAGACTGCTTTTGCAGATGTAAATAGAGAGGTTACTTATTCTGATTTTTTAAAGAATAGCCAAAAAATAGGAAGTAACTTAAGTAATATAGAGAAAATGAATCAGCCAATTGCTATTTTACTAGATAAAAGTGTAGCTTGCTTAGAAGCTATGATGGGAGTGCTATATAGTGGAAATTTCTATACGATTTTAGATGTGAAATCGCCCAATGAAAGGTTAGCTTCAATTCTAGATACCTTAAATCCAGTTGCAATTATAACAGACCAAAAGAATGAAACAAAAGCGAAAGAAATTGCAACAGAAAATCAAAGAATATATACATATGAACAAATGATAGAAATAGAGATACAACAAGAAAGATTAGAAAAAATTAGAAGCAAAATGATAGACACAGATACAATGTATATTTTATTTACGTCGGGTTCAACAGGTGTTCCGAAAGGAACGGTGATTAGCCATAAAGCAGTAATAGCTTATGCTCACTGGGCTAAAGAAACTTTTGATATTAATGAAAACACTATTTGGGGAAGCCAAACTCCATTTTATTTTAGCATGTCAATTACAGACATTTTTACCACAATTTTATCTGGTGCTACTTTTTATATTATCCCTAAAATGTATTTTTCATTTCCTGTAAAATTGTTACAATATTTAGACGAAAAGAAAGTAAACACAATTTATTGGGTTCCGTCAGCACTATGTATTGTAGCAAATTTAAAAGCTTTAGAAGAAGTTAAATTACCATATTTAGAAAAAATATTATTTGCAGGAGAAGTAATGCCAACAAAGCAACTTAATATGTGGATAGAACACTTTCCAAAAGCATTATTTGCCAATTTGTTTGGACCAACTGAAACTACAGATATTTGCACTTATTATATTGTGGATAGAAAATTTGCAAATACAGAAAGTATTCCCATCGGAAAGCACTGTGATAATTGCAATGTAATGATTGTGAAAGAAGATGGAACTGAAGCGAAAAACGGAGAAGAAGGTGAACTTTGCGTTAGGGGAAGTTTCTTGGCACAGGGGTATTATAATAACCCTGTACAAACGCAGAAAGTGTTTGTACAAAACCCTTTAAATCAAAGTTATCCAGAGATTATTTATAGAACAGGAGATATCGTTAAAGAAAATGGAAGAGGAGAACTGATTTATCTCTCTAGAAAAGACTTTCAAATTAAGCATATGGGATATCGTATTGAACTTGGTGAAATAGAAACAGCTATCAATGCTATTGACAATATCATAGCTTGTGCTAGTGTATATGATGAAAAAACAGATAAAATTGTTTTATTTTATCAAGGGGATAAATTAGAAGAAAAGGACTTATTAGAACAAGCAGGAAAGCGATTACCAAAATATATGTGTCCGAATGAAATACATTGTTTAGATAGAATGCCGTATAATGCAAATGGTAAGATTGATAGAAAAAAATTAAAAACAATGATATAAAAGAAATGGGGGCGAAACTAACCAAAAGAGGTTAGAAAAGAAAATGGAGGAATTACTAAAATTATTAAAGAAAATCAAGCCAGAAGTGAATTTTGAAGGAAATGAACATTTGATAGATAATGAAGAACTAGATTCTTTTGATATCGTATCAATTGTATCAGCTATTAACGATGAATTTGACATTGAAATAGGAGCAGGAGATATTGTTCCAGAAAACTTTAACTCCATACAAGCTATGTATGAGCTAATTCAAAAATTAGAGGATTAGGAGAAAAACAATGTCAATCAATTCATTATATTTTGTTGCTTTTGTGGCAATAGTATGTATCTTATATTACATTTTTCCTAAAAAAGCGAAATGGGTAGTATTATTAATAGCTAGTTATATTTATTATTTCCTAGCAAGTAATAAGCTAATTGTATTTTTACTATTCACTACGATATCTATTTATCTAACTGCTTTACTATTAGGAAAAATTGATAACAAAGCAAAAGATAAATGTAAAGAGATTGAAGAAAAAGAAGTAAAAAAGAAAATAAAACATAGAGCCAAAACAAAGAAAAAATGGGTAGTTTTCTTAGCTATTTTCATTAATTTTGGCTTTTTAGCGTGTTTGAAATATTTTAATTTTATAGCAGGAAACTTAAATAGTTTATTTGCATTATGCCATTTTCAAATAGAAATACCATTCCAAAAATTTATATTACCATTAGGAATTTCTTACTATACTTTACAAGCGATTAGTTATGTGATTGATGTGTATAGAGGAAAATATGAGCCAGATAAAAATATTGGAAGAGTAGCTTTATTTGTATCTTTCTTTCCACAAATTGTAGAAGGACCTATTGGAAGATATGAACATTTAGCGCATCAATTATATAAACCACATAAATTTCAATATAAAAACTTAAAGTTTGGTATTCAATTAATGTTATGGGGCTATTTCAAGAAAATGGTTATTGCAGATCGAGCGGGTCTATTTGTTAATGAAGTATTTGCACATTATGCGAATTACACAGGGGTTACAATTGTTCTGGCGATTATTTTATACACAGTACAAATTTATGCAGAATTCTCAGGCTGTATGGATATTGTAAGAGGTACTGCACAAATGATGGGAATTGAAATGGCGGAAAACTTTAAAAGACCATTTTTTTCAACGTCAGTGCAAGAATTCTGGAGAAGATGGCACATTACTTTGGGAGCATGGCTAAAAGATTATATTTTTTATCCAATTTCTTTTTCAAAGTTTACTGTGCACCTTACAAATGGTGCTAAAAAAATTTTTAAGAATACATATTTATCAAAATTAATACCAGTTGCTTTTGCTTTGTTTTTTGTATGGCTTGGAAATGGTATTTGGCACGGTGCTAGTTGGAAATATATTTTTTATGGATTATATTACTATATTATTATGATGATAGGAATGTTATTAGAGCCGTTGAGTAATAAGGTTTTAAACCTTTTAAAAGTCAACACAAAAGCTTTTAGTTATCGCTTATGGCAGATGTTTAGAACTACGATAATAGTATTTATTGGAATGATGATTTTTAGGTCACATAGATTGTTAGATGCTTGGAAGATGTTTTGCTCTATCTTTACATGGCAGGGAATTGGTTCTCTATTTGACGGAAGTTTGTTTAATATAGGATATATTCCACATGATTTTGTTGTACTAATTGTAGGAATTATTTTAATGTTTGTTGTGGGATTATTACAAGAAAAAGGATATCATATTCGTGAGGCAATAGCAAAGCAAAATTTGCCTTTTAGGTGGCTACTTTATTATGCCATTCTATTTGCCATTATCATTTTTGGAGTTTATGGACCAGGATATGCGGCAAGTGATTTTATTTATGGACAATTTTAATGAGAAAACAGTAGGAGGGAAAATGAAAAAACTAGTAATAGTAATGAGGGCATTGATATTTTTTATGATAGGAATTTTGTTATTTTTATTTCTATCACCACTTTTTGTACCAAAAACAGGGAATAGTAAAAAAGGGTTTTATCGAGCAATTATACAAGGATTTTATGATGAACCAGAAAATAGCTTAGATGCTGTTTTTATAGGAGAAAGTTCAATTTATAAATCTATATCACCTATTGAAATGTGGGAAGAACATGGATTTACTAGCTATGATTTTGCCTCACCTGGCCAAAAAATTTGGGATAGTTATTATTGCATGAAGGAAGCTTTAAAATATCAAAAGCCCAAAGTGATTATATTAAATGCAGACCAAGCGTTTGATGCAAAGCCATTAAGCAAATTCTTTAAAAGCCATTTGTATGATAATATGCCATTAAGTATGAATAAAATAGAGGCAGTGATGGACCCTGTACAAAAAAATACAACAGAAGAAATAGCTTCTTATTTATTTCCTATTTTTAAATATCATAGTAGATGGAGTGAACTAGATGAAGAAGATTTTAAAATGGCAAATGAGAATTATCATTATGCTAAAAAAGGATATGTTTTAATCAAAAAAAAGAAGGCTTATAAAGGTGATAACAATTATTTACAAAAAGAAGATAAAACTAACAAGATAACACCAGAGTCAGAAAAGTATCTTCTAAAAATAAAAGAGTTATGTCAAGAAAATGGTATTCCGTTATTATTACTAGAAATGCCTGCACCAAAGGTATGGAATAAGACAAAACAACAAGAAATGACGAAATGGGCAGTTAAAAATAATGTGCCATTTTTAGATTTGAATAAAGTGGTAAGCGAAATGGGGATTGATTGGAAAACAGATACAAGCGATAAGGGAATACATATGAATATTTATGGGGCTAAGAAGGTGACAAAATATGTAGGAAATTATTTGAAAGAAAATTATTCTTTGCCAGACCATAGAAATGATCCTAATTATCGACAATGGAAACAAGACCAAGAAGAATATGAAAAAGCTTGTAATATTTAGAAATTAATGATAAAATTGTGCAAAATGATAAAAGCCAATACAAAAGGAGAAATTCATTTATGATATTAGGAAATATACTAAAAGAGCATAAAACATATAGACAACAAATTTTAAAATTAGCAAAAGCTGACTTAGTAAAGACATATAGAGGGGCAGCACTTGGATGGTCATGGGCCATTATTAAACCTGCTGTTACTATTTTTGTGTACTGGTTTGCTTTTGAGATTGGACTAAGAGCGGGGAAAGATGTGAATCGGATTTCCGTTCTTTTTGTGGTTGATTGCAGGAGTAATGCCATGGTTCTACATGAATGATATGCTAACAGCGGGAACAGATACTATACGTAAATATAGTTATTTGGTAACAAAAATGAAATTTCCAATAGCTACTATTCCTACCTTTGTAAGTATTTCAAAATTCATTATTCACCTTATATTAATGGCAATTATGATTGGAATTTTTATTGCTATGGGATATCCACCAAGTATTTATTTATTGCAACTACCATTTTATATGATATTGATGTTCTTATTTTTCACTATTTGGAGTTTATTTGCATCCCTTCTTTCAGCAATGAGCAAGGATTTTGCAAATCTAGTAAAATCAATGATAACAGCTGTTTTTTGGCTATCAGGTATTCTTTGGAATCCAGAGACAATTAAGATAGGGTGGATAAAAAAATTGTTAATGATAAATCCAGTTACCTTTTTGACAAATGGATTTAGAAATTGTTTTATTAATGAAACTTGGTTTTGGGAGCAACCAAAAAGATTATTGTATTTTGTTGTAATTACTATCCTATTGCTTGTTTTAGCAATTTGGACTTATAAAAAGTTAAGAAAAGAAATTCCAGATGTATTAAATTAAAGGAGTTTGAAAGCGTGAAAGAAGAAATTGTAATTAAGTTTGATCATGTAACTAAAATGTATAAATTATTTAAAAATGATAAAAAGAGACTATTATATACATTTTGTAAAAAGATAAAATATAAAGAAAAAAAGGCAGTTAATGATGTTTCTTTTGAAATAAAAAGAGGAGAAGCAGTAGCACTATTAGGAAGAAATGGGGCAGGAAAGTCTACTATTTTAAAAATGATAACTGGTGTATGTTTTCCAACAACAGGAGATATAACAGTAAATGGTAGGGTAAGTGCTTTGTTAGAGTTAACATCAGGGTTTGACCCGGAATTTACTGGTAGAGAGAATATTTACTTAAAAGGACAACTATTAGGAATTAAAGATAAAGAAATTAGAGAATTAGAACAAAAGATTATTGATTTTGCTGAAATAGAAGAGTATATAGACCAACCAGTAAGAACTTATTCAAGTGGTATGAAGGCAAGGTTAGGTTTTTCTATTAACGTAAATATTAGACCAGAAATTTTAATTGTAGATGAAGCTTTAAGTGTTGGTGATGAAGAATTTAAAAGAAAATGTGTCAAAAAAGTAAATGAAATTACCAGCAATGATAATATTACCTTATTATTAGTAACTCATGTAACAAGTGTGGCAAAAGAATTTTGCAAGAGAGGATTACTAATGAAAGATGGAAAACTAATTTATGATGGAACAATAGATGAAACAATTATCAAATATGAGGAGACCTACAAAAAGAAATAATGGAAGGAGCTTTTAAAGGAGTGGAAAATAGATTTTCAATATTAATGCTATTAGAAACAAGTGAAGATATAGAAGACACCATTTCTAATTTAGTGAAATCAAATATAGAAATTATTTTATTAGATAATACAGAAGGAAATAAAGCAGGTAAAGAACTAGAAGAAGTTTTAGTAAAATATCCTACTATTATTTATGTAGATGCAAAAAATAAAAGTAAAAATGAAGCATATAATATTGGATTAAAAAAAGCAACAGGAGATTATATTAGCTTTGCAGAACAAGGCATAAAATATGAGAAAGGTGCAATAGCAAGTGTACAAAAACATATCCAAAAGGAACATGCTAAAATAATATGTTTAAAACCTTGCTATATGCAAAGTGAAGAGAAAAAGACCTATAAAAAATGTTCTAGTTCTAATAAAAATTTAAGCATAGATTTAATAAAAAGTCCATTAGAGCTAAGAATGATTTTACCAGCATATTTTTTTCATAAAGACTACATCAAGCAAATGGACGAAACAATGTATTTTGAAGATGCTAAAATCAAATTATTGCTAGAAATTTTGTTACAGCACCCATCTTATTATTTAATCAATCATAAATCTGTATATTATACCATACCGAAAGAAGATGACATTGGAACAAATAACATGCAGAATGAGAAGCAGTGGTATCAAGTATCTCTTACTCAATTTGTAATTCCATTTTTAACACAAATACTTGAAAAGGTTAGGCAAGTTCCAACTTTTATACAAGAAGCAATGTTATATTACATATATGAAAAATATAATTGTAATTTAAATGATAGAAATAAAATGTTATTGGACAAAGAAGAGGTTCAAGCTTTTCTAGACAGTACAGCGATTGCACTAACCTATATTGATACAGATTTAATCATAGAAAAGGATAAATATCTGTTATTTAAGATGCCTAGGTGGTTAGCTTACCAATTTGTTTTACTAAAAAACAGTAAATTAAATGTAGAGACAAATATAGTAATAGATGACAAAAAGATATATTTGCAGGAAAACAAGAAAGAATATTTAGTTAGTGAATTAGAACAAGAAAAATTAAATATGTATGCTATTAATTTTGAAGATAAAGTATTGAATATGGACTTTTCAATTAGTATGCAAGATTTTCTAAAAAGAGACGATATAGAAGTTATTGCAAAATATAATGGAAAAACAATCAAGGCAATTAAGACAGAATGTTATCCATTGGTAAAAGTTTATGGTGTAACTATAGCAAAGAAAATATTTTTCCATATGGATATTCCATTAGAACAAAAAGGCAATATAGAATTTTATGTTATCTATCAAGAAAAAGAATATAAAATGAATATACGATATGAAAAGCCACAAGCACGCCTAACCAATTCAAGATATTCTTATTGGAAAATAAATGATGACTATTATTTGTGCAATAAAAGAGAACGCTTAGTTATTGAAAGAAAAAGAATATTTTCAGGAATAGTAAAAGAATTAAAGTTCTTTGCAGCAAGGATAGTACGAACAAACCATTTACCAGTTACTTTAAAATATTTTACATTGAGACTAGCTTATTGGATAGTGAAGCCATTTTACAAGAACAGACAAATATGGATTACTTATGATAAATTGTATAAAGCAGGAGATAATGGGGAATATATTTATAGACATGTTAAAGAAAATCATTCAGATGTAAAGATGTATTATGTTATCAAGAAAGAAGCCTTAGATTATGAAAGGTTAAAAAGAGAAGAAAATGCTAATCTTCTATTATATGGGACTTTCAAACATAAATTAATGTCATTATTAGCGACTGTTATCTTAGCTACTCATGCTAATGCAATATCTTACTGTGGCTTTAGTTCTAAAAAATCAAAATTATATATTTGTGATTTGTTTGATGCAGAAATTGTATGTATACAACATGGTTTGACTATTCAAGAAATTGCGCAATATCAAAATAGATTAGTAGATAATACCAAATTATATTGCTGTGCTTCCAAGTATGAAGTACATAATTTGTTAAATAATGCAATGTATGATTTTCAAGAAAAGCACATAGAAATGACGGGTTTAGCCAGATATGATGGATTGAAAGATAAAAATCAAAAACAAATTTTAATTACGCCAACTTGGAGAAGAT
This sequence comes from uncultured Clostridia bacterium, assembly GCA_910589185.1. GTDB lineage: Bacteria > Bacillota > Clostridia > TANB77 > CAG-508 > CAG-273. The sequence continues at coordinate 50,332 of CAJUSU010000003.1, read as the reverse complement.
ACCTGACACTTCCTTCTCCTAAATATGGGGAAGCGAGACAGCATAACGACAGTTTTAAAAATTCAGACTATTTCAAAATATATAATACATTAATTAATGATGAAAGACTTATTAGCACAGCAAAGGAATATGGTTATAAAATTATTTATGTTTTACATCCGTGTACAAGCTCACAAATTGATGATTATGATAGAAATGATTATGTGGAACTATTAGCAGCAACAGATAATGTGAATTATGAAAAAATGTTAACAGAAGCTAGTTTAATGGTTACAGACTATTCAGGAGTACAATTCGATTTTGCTTATATGAGGAAACCAATTGTGTATTATCATCCTGATGAATTGCCACCACATTATGAAACAAGTGAATTAGACTATGAGACAATGGGATTTGGACCAATTTGTAAAACAAATGATAAAATTGTTAATGTTTTATGTGAGTATATGAAACAAGATTGCAAAATAGAAGAAGAGTATATTAGAAGAGCCAATGACTTTTTTGCTTATGATGATTACAACAATTGTGAAAGAATTTATCAAAGTATCCAAAATAAATTGATCAAAAAAGAACAAAAAAATATAGAAGAGAAAGGAGCAGAAAATGAATATAGCGATTATCTTTGCAGGAGGTAGTGGTACGAGAATGAAAACTCATGGGCTACCAAAACAGTTTTTGAAAATTGAGGGAAAAACAATTATTGTGAAGACACTAGAGAATTTTGAAATTAATAAGCAAATAGATAAAATTTATATTGCTTGTAAAGAAGACTGGATTGATTATTTAAAAGAGGAAATTGAACAATCTGGAATAAAAAAGGTAGCTAAAATTGTAAAAGGTGGAGAAAGCGGACAAGATTCTATTTTTAATGCTTTATATGCTGCCTATGAAGAAAATCCAAAAGATTCTATTGTATTAATTCATGATGGTGTAAGACCTTTTATTAGTCAAGAACTAATTAATCAAAATATTGAAGATGTTGAAAAATATGGTACTTCTATTACAGTAACACCTTGTTTTGAAACTGCTATCCAAAGTAGCAATGGAGAATTGGTAGAAGAAGTACCAAAGAGAAGCGAAATGTATACCGCTCAAGCGCCACAATGCTTTAGACTAGGGCAAATTGTAGAAGTTCATCAAAAGGTAAGACAGACTGAGAAAGGTTATGATGGTGCAGTAGATTCTTGCAATTTAATGAGAAATAATGGTTATCCTGTACATATGACAATGGGACCAAGAAACAATATCAAAGTAACTACTCCAACAGATTATTATCTTATTCAAGCATTATACAAATATAAAAAAGATGAGTATAGGTCAGAGAATGAGCTAAACAAAATTATAGAGGAAGACATTAATCATATCTTAGATAATCCTATTAACTTTAAAAAATTAGAAAATTCTACTGTATTAATTACTGGTGCTAGTGGAATGATAGGAACCTATCTTTTATACACTTTAGCTATATTAAATGACTTAAGATCTTTAAATATTAAGATAGTTGCTTTAGTAAGAGATAGAAATAAAATTACAGGATATTTAAAAAATAGAGATGATATTATTGTGTTAGAGCAAGACGTATGTGACAGAATTAACTATGATGACAAAGTAGACTATATTATTCATGCGGCAAGTCCTGCAAGTCCTAAGATAATGAAAGATGCTCCAGTGGACACTTTAATGGCAAATACTTTAGGAACGTATAATACATTAAAACTAGCTAAAAAAAGTAATGTAAAATCTTATGTATTTATTTCTTCTAGAGAAGTTTATGGAGAACCTTATGAATGGCAAGAAGAGTTTAGAGAGGATACCTATGGATTTATAGATCCATTACTTCCAAGGTCATGTTATCCAGAAGGAAAAAGAGCAGCCGAAAATATGTGTGTTACCTTTAGAGAGCAATATGGAGTAAATGCAAAAATTGTAAGACCAGCACATACCTATGGACCAGGAATGTCAATTCATGATGGAAGAGTGCAAGCTGACTTTTTAAAAAATGTAGTAGAACATCAAAATATTTTAATGAAAAGTACAGGTGAGTCTCTAAGGACTTATACTTACATTAGAGATGTAGTAGCAGGAATTTTCTTTGTGTTATTAGAAGCTGATGATATAGCATATAATGTTGCTGATGAACAAGCAAAAATTACAATAAAGGGATTGGCAGAGTTATTAGTAGGGCTATATCCAGAAAGAAAATTGAAAGTAGAAATGAAAATAGAGGAGAACCAAAAAGGAGTAGCACCATTTAAGTTAGGAACTATTAATAGTGAAAAAATCAGAGCTTTAGGTTGGAAACCAACCATAACAATAGAAGAAGGTTTCAAAAGAACTGTAGAATATATTGAGAGTAATCAAGCAAAAGAAGGTAAATAACTTCTACTACATAGAAAAGGAGTAGTAATGGAAAACCAAGTAAACAAGAATTGCATAATAGATATTTATTGGGAAAGAATATTTCTAAATATTACTTTTAAACTATATGAAGAAGCACAACAAATTTACTTAGTTTCTGGGAAAGAGCAATATTGCATACCTTTAGAAAAAACAGAAATACAGTATCAATATCATGCTAAAATTAATATAACCAATATAGATGGAAAAATGTTAGAAAACCAAAATTACCGATTCCAGATAAAAAAAGAAGAAGGGTATGAGGATTTAACCATTGACTATGCGCTTGCATATCGATTAGAAAGTTTAGGAAAAATCTATAGATATTATCGCGATATTTATGCATATACCATTAATTTTGAAGTGAGAAAATTAGAAAATGAACAACTAGGTTGTGTATTAATATCTAGGTATATGAAATTGAATAAAAATCCTAGAAAACATTGTTTTTCTAATAAAAGTGTAAAAAGCATTTTAAAAGATACTACTTTTAACTTTATGGCAAATACTATGAAGATTTTGTATCGATTTTTTAGCTTTTTGCATCCAAATAAAAGCAAAAAGATTTTACTTATGTCAGAAACAAGAGCTCCTATGAGTGGGAATTTGTTGGCGTTAGATCAGAGGTTAAAAGAAAGAAATATTGACAAAGATTATAAAATAAGCTATTCCTTTTCAACAACATTGCAAGAAAGTAAATGGCATATTATTTCAAAATGGCTTAAGCTAATTTGGATAATGTCTAAACAAGAATTTATATTTGTAGATGATTATTCACCAATATTTAAGTATATTGATATTAGTCCTAAAACTAAACTAATTCAAGTGTGGCATGCAGGTGTTGGATTTAAGTCGGTTGGGTATGCAAGATTTGGCTTTGGAGGTCCAGAGCCATATCAAAGTAGCCATAGGAAATATGATTATGCGATTGTTGGTGAAGAAGAATTAATTCCAGTATATGAAGAAGTATTCGGCATTACAAAAGAGAAGATATTACCTTATGGACTTGCTAGAATGGACCACTTTTTCGACAAAGAGAAGATAGAAAAAATTAAAGAAAATTTATATGAGAAATTTCCAAACTTAAAGGAAAAAAAGGTAATTTTATTTGCACCAACTTTTAGAGGAAGAAGACAAGCAAAAGCATATTATCCTTATGATAAACTGGATTTATCGAAGATTTATGAAATATGTAAACAAAAAAATGCAATTTTTATGATAAAAATGCATCCGTTTATCCAAGAACGAATAGAAATACCGAAGGAGTATGCAGAGTATATTCAAGACTTTAGTGCATACACAGATATTAATGATTTGTATTATATAGCAGATGTATTAATCACAGATTATTCTTCTAGTGTTTATGAATATAGCAAATTAAAGAAGCCAATTTTATTATACACTTTTGATTTAGATGATTATCAATTGATTAATAGAGTGCATAAAAATGTAAGAGAATATGAATTTGCAACTGTATGCTGTACATTAGAGGAATTATTAGAACAGTTAGAAAAATTGGAAATGAAAGCAAAAGAAACTGTGCAAGTAGAAAATCAGAAAATGGCTTCTGATTTAATTATTGATAATATTATTTTAAAGGGAAAAGAATGATAAAAAAGATATTCATATTTGGAGCAAATTTGATTTATTGTTTTTTTAAGTTATTACCAACCAAAAAGAAGATTACTATGATTAGTAGACAGTCAAATAAAAAAACAGTAGATTTTATGTTGCTAGAAAAGAAGATAATAGAAAAATCGCCAGAATATAAAGTAGTGGTATTATGCAAAGAATTGAAAGGTGGAGCAAAGGCAAACTTGAAGAATAAAGTAGGATATGCTTTTCACTGTGTTCGACAAATGTATCATATTGCTACTTCTAAAATTGTAGTGTTAGATTCTTATTGTATCTTGATCAGTGTACTAAAACATAAAAAGAATTTAAAAGTAATTCAAATGTGGCATTCTATGGGAACTATGAAGAAATTTGGGTATCAAATTTTGGATAAAGAAGAGGGATCTTCTAGTAAAATAGCAAATTCTATGAAGATGCATAAGAATTATACTTATGTTTTTGCAAGTGGAAAAGCATATGCTAGTTTATTAGAAGAAGGCTTCAACTGTGGAATGGATAAGATACAGATTTTTTCGCTTCCTAGAGTAGATTTGTTAACAAGTAAAACTTACAAAGAAGAAACAAGAAGCAAAATAGAAGAAAGATATCCAGAAATAAAGGTAAAAAAGAATATTGTATATTGTCCAACTTTCCGAAAGAATGAGGAAGACTTTAATAAAAAAGTAAAAGAGATAATAGAAAAGATAGATAAAGAGAAATACAATCTTATCTTAAAATTACATCCACTAAGTAAAGTAGAGATAACAGAAAATAATATTATCAATGATAAAGAATTTTCTACTATGGATATGCTAATGGTTGCAGATTATGTGATTAGTGATTATAGTTGTATTATTTATGAAGCAGCTATCTTAGAAATTCCCTTATATTTCTATGCCTTTGATTTACAAAAGTATTTAGATACCAGAGGTTTAACAATTGATTATCAAAAGGAGTTACCAGGGGTAGTAAGTAAAACAATAGATCCAATTATAGCTGCAATAGAAAAGGGAGAATATAATAAAGAAAAATTACGAGCCTTTAGAGAAAAATACATAGAAAATATAGAAAACACGACAGAAAAGATAGTAGATTTTATATTTAGCATTATTTAGAAGGGACTTGGTGACAGAAAGTGCATAAAATTTTTAATGATAAGACGAAGATATATTGGATATATGCTATTCTCTTTATACTAACAGCATGTATTGTATTTTCTGTTTTTATAATCAATAAACGTAGTTTTGTTTGGCAAGATGATGGATTAAAGCAACATTATATTATTTTAAAAGATTTTAATGAAAAGGTTAGAGATTTTTTGTCAAATCCTAGTGAAGGACTTGACTTGTTTTCATGGAATATGGGATTAGGACTAGATGTTATAGGGCAGTATTCTTATTATGTTTTAGGTGATCCATTTGCCTATATAAGCTTATTATTTCCTATGCAACATTTAGAGATGACTTATAATTTACTGATTATTCTTCGTTTATTTTGTATAGGTATTGCTTTTATTACTTATAGCAAATATCATTTGCAAAAAAGCGAAAACGCAGAAAAGAAGTTTTATAATATATTAATAGGTGCTTTAATATATACTTTTTCAGCATACAGTATATATGCTGGGGTAAGACATCCTTACTTTTTAAATGCCATGATATTATTTCCTTTGCTTTTATTAGGAGTAGATAAATTATTTAGGGAGAATAAAAAAATTCCTTTCATTATTTTTATTGCATTATCAGCTATATCTAATTATTACTTCTTTTATATGCATACTATTATGATAGTTATTTATGCAATTATTCAATATATTTGTGAGTATAGAAAAGAAGGAGCAAAGCATTTTTTCAAAAAGCTAGGCTCGGCAATTTTGTGTTATGTTATAGGAATTTTGATTGCAGGAATTATTTTAATGCCTACCATTCACTCGTTTATCAACTCAGCGAGAAGTGGTGAAAAAACATTATGTCAATATAATGAAGAGTATTATCAAAATATATTTACTATTAATTTATTAACCGTAAATGATAATAATTGGAGCGCAATAGGTGTATCTTCTATTATTTTATTAATGTTACCGGTTTTATGGTTAAGAAAAAAGGAACATAAGATTTACTTAATCTATTTCCTAGTTACTACAATAATGCTATTAATGCCTTTTATCGGCTCTTTGATGAATGGATTTTCTTTTCCGAGCAATCGCTGGTCATTCATGTATAGCTTTATTTTAGCCTATATTGTGATGTCTTGTTTAGAAGAAAATTATACTAAAAAAGAATTAATAAGTATGGGAGCATTTTATGCACTATATAGCATTATAGGAATTAGTATTGTATTAATCAGTAAAATGAGAACATCAGTACAGATGCTTTATTTCATACAAATTGTGATTGCTCTTTTAATGTATATTGTTATCGTTTTAAAAAACAATAGGAAAATTTCCTTTTGGCTGAAATGTAGAGCAAATATTTTTAAAATAATTATATTATTATTGGTAATTAGTAATATTGGAATAATGTCATATGGACTTTATAGTTCTTTTGATAGGGAATATGCAAAGGAGTTTATTAAATTAGGTCAGGTTGAAGAAAAAATAAAAACACAAAGAGGAAAGAACCAAGATTATTCTCAAAATATTCAAGAGGTTTTAGAGAAAGATAAAGAATTTTATCGTATTTCGAAGTTACCACATGAATTAGCAAATTATTCTATTTATTACAACTATCCATCAATTGAGTGTTTCTTATCATTAGGAAGTAAATATGTATACAATCTAAGTAGAGAGCTGGCGGATAATAAATATTCTACTACGATGAATGTAAGAGGTTTTGCAGATAGAACTAAAATAACAAGTCTATTGGGAAATAAATATTATGTAGTAGATGAGAAAAATCAGAAATATGTTCCTTATGGATATACTTTGCTTCAAGAGAAAGAAGGAAAAAAGATTTATCAAAATAAGTATCCACTTTCTATTGGTGTTTGCTATAACAACTATATGTTAAAAGAAAATTATGAAAAGTTAAATCCAATTGAAAAAGAAGATGCAATCTTAAAAGTAGCGGTTGTTGATAGTAAAGAAGAAATAAAAGATGTTAAATTAAAAGAAAAAAAAGACATAAGGGATATTCGAGACTGTTATCAAAATATTCCATATAGATTAATAGATAAAGAGAATATTGTAACTCAAAAAGAAAATAGAAAACAAGTTGTTACTAAGAAAGATAAGCAAAGTATTGAAATAGAAATAGACAATATAGAAAATTCTGAATTATATGTTTATATTTCTGGGTTTGAATTTATGGATACTAAAAAGCATACAGTAACAGCAAAGTTTAAAAATAAAATGGCAAGTAGGGTAATTAATAATAAAATTACTTCACCTTATTACCAAAAAGTACCAGAAATATTGTTGAATCTTGGATATTATGACAATGCAGAGGGAAAAATAGAGTTAACTTTTAGTACAAAAGGAGTTTATTGCTTTAAGGATATACAAGTAGTTGCAGTTTCTATGGATAATTATGAAAATACAATTCAGAGATTACAGCAAAATGAATTGAAAGAATTAAAATGCAATAATCGAGAAATCAGCGGAAAGATTAACTTAAGTGAAGATGCAGTTCTACAAATAACATCAAGTTATACTACTGGTTGGAAAGCATATGTAGATGGAGAAAGAGTAGATACAATTAATGTTAATACAGCTTTTATAGGAATTCCAGTAAAAGCAGGGCAACATGAAATCTATTTAACGTATGAAGTACCATATTTGAAATTAGGTATAATTTGTACAAGTATAGGTGTTGTGGCTTTTATAGTTGTTGCGGTTTTAGAAAAGAGAAGAATAGAAAAATATTGATTTTTCTATTCTTCTTTAATTATTAGTTTTTTTAGATGTTCTACTAGATGTAACTTTTGTAAAAAAGAAATGAAATACATACAAATGAGAGCAAGTACAAAATTGATTACCAAGTATACGCCAAGTTTTGGATAATAGGATAGGGAGTTAAAAATATTAATATTTTTAACAAAATCCCTAGCTAAAATATTACAGATATATAATGGCAAACTAAATTTTTCTAACCAGAAAAATATTTTATGATTAAACAAATTAAATTCTAAAGTCTTTTCACTAAATGCTAATAAAATAGAAAGTGCCAAAAAGGCAAGTAAAAAAATATCTGCTTTAGTGCTTGAAAGAAATTGAGAGGTTAGAAAAGGCAAAACGAATCCACCAATTTCTATTAATGTGATAAAGATTTTTCCTAATTTAGTAAATGTAATATTTTTTAACTTTTGACAAAGCAAATATAAAATACAGCCTAAATTCAACTCCAAAAAGCCTCTAATTAGACCTTTATATGCAAAGCCAAGCCATTTTTCTGGGGTTCTTAAACTGCCATTACTATGAACAAGCCAACCGAAGCCAAGTAATATCACTAAAGGAGCAACCAAATAAAGATAATTTTTCTTATATTTTCGAAGTAAAGGATATAATATCATCATAGATAATAACATAGCAGAAATATACCAAACTTGTCCAATAATGACATTGACTTTTAATCCTGTCATGCGTAGTAATAACATATCTAAAATAGAAAGTACATTTTGGGATAAATCTATATTACCGCAAACATTTTGCAAAATTAAATTAAGTAGACCAGCAAAGAAAACATAAGGGAGAAAGAAGAGATATTTTTTCCAAATGAAATGGAAAGTTTCTTTTCCTAAGTTTTCTGTATTCGGTTCTTGCTCATTTCTTCGAAAAGCTGTCTTGGCCAATAAGAAACCAGATACTAAGAAGAAAAACTCAACTCCAATAGAACCTTTAGAAAATAAAGCCTCTCCGCTGTTAGCAGCAAAGACATTACCGTGGAAAATGATAATTAACATGCAAAAGCAAAATTTCCAAAAACTAATAATGCCATTGTGTTTTTTTGCAGAAACGGGAACAAGTTGATTTTTCGTCATAGTATCTGTATCCTTTCATTTGTATTTCTATTTTTCTAATTTGTAAAATGCCTTTTTACCTTTTTTCAAGATAGCATATCCTTCTTTAAAATCATTTTCAGATAATTGGTAAGTTGTTTCGGTTATTTTTTCTTCGTTTAAAGAGATACCACCTTGTTCAATTAAAATTCTTGCCTGACCTTTAGAAGGTGCAAATCCAACTTGTATCATAGCATCTAAAATAGAAATAGGTAAACTTTCTATTTTAGATGTAGGCATGTTATCTAAACTACCATTTCCTTCAAATAAGGCTGATGCTGCTTCTTCAGCTTTTTTTGCTTCTTCTTCACCATGAATTAATTTGGTAATTTCAAAGGCTGCTATTTTTTTAGCTTCATTCATTCTTTCATCTTGATGAGCGCATAATTCATTAATTTGTTCCATTGGTAGAAAAGTAATTAATGATAAGACAGTTTTTACATCTGCGTCATCAATATTTCTCCAATATTGATAAAATTCATATGGGGAAGTCTTTTCAGGGTCAAGCCATAAAGCACCTTTTTCTGTTTTACCCATTTTCTTGCCTTCTTTGGTGGTTAACAATTTGAAAGTTAAACCAAAAGAATCAGAATGACCAACTCTACGAATTAGGTCAACACCACCTAAGATATTAGACCATTGATCATTTCCGCCTAATTGTAATTTACAGCCATAAGTTTCATATAAATGCAAAAAGTCATAAGACTGCATTAACATATATCCTAATTCAAAAAAGGTAAGTCCACGTTCCATTCTTTGTTTATAACATTCTGCAGAAAGCATTTTATTCACAGAGAATAGGGAACCAATATCACGCATAAACTCTACAAAGTTTAAGTTTAAAAGCCAATCACCATTATTTACAATAATAGCGGCATTGTCGCCTTCAAAACTCAAAAATTTAGACATTTGCTTTTTAAAGCATTCTACATTGTGATTAATTTCTTCACGTGTCATCATTCTTCTCATATCTGTTTTACCAGATGGGTCACCAATAGTTGCAGTACCACCACCAATTAGAATAATAGGTTTATGACCTGCTTTTTGCATTTGAGAGGCAACCATTAAAGAAATAAAGTGACCAATATGTAAACTGTCAGCAGTAGGATCAAATCCAATATAAAAAGGAACACTTTCTTTTCCAAGTACTTCTTTTAATTCTTCATGGGTTATTTGTTCAATATAACCTCTTTCCATTAAAGTATCAAATACATTTTTTTCTGCCATATTATTATCATTTCCTTCCATTTACAATTTAATCAATATTTTACCATAGAAATCGAAAAAAACAAGTGAAACTTGAAAATTAACATAAAATATGTTAAAATATAAATATATAAGTTTTGCAGAATATTCCAAATTTAAGTTGAATTAGGAGGAGCACTACAATGAAAAAACAAAATAATGAACTTAGCATGTTTCCTTATGTGGCTTACGAAACAAATGAATGCGAGGAGGAAAAGAGACAACAGCCATATATTCCACCGAGATCAAGTTGGAACTATTATCGGAAATATGGGCAGTTAATAGTGAGTCAAAAGATAATTAAAAAATTAAAAAGATTTGATGTAGCAGAGTATACTGAAATTGGTGAAAAAAATGGCACTTTACACAACTTTACTTTTAACTTGATGCTTTCTAAGCCAGCTGTTCACGTTCTCTGTCTTCGAAGAAATCCTAAAAACGGAAAGATAGAAACTTGTATGGTGTTAGAGCCTAGAGGTGCTAGAACAGCGACCGTAGACGGCAAACAATATGCACGCTTTTTCTGGGGAGTACCTGCTGGATTGATAGAAAAAGGCGAAACTATGGAGGAGGGTGCCTATCGCGAAGCACAAGAAGAAATTGGTTATGAGATACAAGAGATACAGCCGTTAGTGCAACCGTTTGTACATTTACACATTTCTTGTTCTACAGAAACCCTAAAGCTTTTCGTAGCTAGAGTAGGACAAAAGACACAACAGAATTTGGACGAAAATGAATGTATTCGGTATAAATGGTATTCAGTAGAAAGAATAGAACAAGAGTTGGAAGATTATTTAGAAGGGAAAAAACCATTTTTAGGATTTGACCTTGCTGAAGTTACAATACTATTGTTGCAACGTTTTTTTACTAAGTTACACAGAGGAGACTTTGAAGGATTCATTTAAATTCTAAACGAAGATTCATTGTTTTGGGGACAAAAAAGATGAGTCTAAACTGAACAAAAGGAGTTAGATGCTGTTTGATTTATATTAGACTACTTCTAAGGGGTAGATCCTGTAATTTACAGGATTTATTCCTTTTTTATTTGAATTTGACTTTTATATGAATTATTAAAAAATTCTTTTATATAATATTGTACTATTCTTTTTCTTTTGCTTTTTCTCCCAATTACCTTTACTTTCAAACAATAGTAATGATATAATACAGTCAAAATTTGATAGAATAAAGTGAGGATAAATTATGGAATGGATGAATAGTTCTATGCAAGAAATTGAACCAAACAAAATTAGCAACCAAGAACAAAAAGAAAAAGTAGCCAAAGAAGTAGCAGAAAAAGCAAAAGACGGAGATGTGATAGGCTTTGGTTCGGGTTCTACATCTTATTTAGCAGCAAAAGAGATTGCTAAAAGAATAGAAGAAGAAAACTTAAAAATTACAGCAATTCCAACCTCTTTTGAAATAAAAGCGCTATGTCAAGAATTAAAAATTCCAACAGTGAGTATTTTAGAAGCAAAGCCAGATTGGGCATTTGATGGTGCAGATGAAGTATCTAAAACAGATAATATTTTAATTAAAGGTAGAGGAGCAGCCATGTTTAAAGAAAAGCTAAACATGGTGAACAGTGGAATTACCTATATTCTAGTAGATGATAGCAAATTTGTGGACAAGCTAAATGAGAAATTTCCAATTCCAATTGAAGTATATCCAGAAGCAATTAGTAGTGTGAAAGAAGCACTATTAGATTTAGGGCTTACAGAATGTACTTTGAGAAAAGCAGAGAAAAAAGATGGACCAGTATTTACTGAAAATAATAATGTAATTTTAGATGCAAAATTTGTAGAAGTTTATGAAACATTAGAAGAAGATATTAAATCTATTACAGGAGTAATAGAAAGTGGATTATTTATAGATTATCCCGTAGAAGTATTACATTAAAAAAGAGAAAAATAGAAAGCAAGAGGAGGAATGACTATGTGGGGAGACATCGCTATTGCATTTTTGTTAGCGTTTATTACTGCTTTTGTATTAACACCATATACCATGAGACTAGCAAAAAAGGTAGGAGCAATAGATATACCAAATGATAGAAGAGTCAATAAAAAACCAATGCCAAGACTAGGCGGTGTGGCTGTTATTTGTGGTTTCTTGGTATCAACAGTATATTTATTAATTGTGATGAATTTAGAACATTCTGTTGATTTGTTTGGAGAAGAACAATATTGGCTTAAAATGCTAGGCTTTTTTATTGGTATTGTCGTATTAGGAATTACTTGTTTTATTGATGATGCTAAGGGAGTGCCAAGTTGGGTAAAACTTATTATGCAAATTATTGCAGCAGTTATAGTAGTTGCTTGTGGAGTTCGTATTCAAAATGTTCATTTACCATTTTTAGATGACAAAATTGGTTTAAATGAATGGTTTTCTTGTGGACTTACTATTTGTTGGATTATTGGAATTACCAATGCTATTAATTTAATTGATGGCTTAGATGGCTTATCTTCAGGAATTACTTTGATTTCATGTTTTTCATTGTTAATTATCTTTACTCTTAACAAATCGCCACTCATTGCAGTACTTTTAATTGCAGCATTAGGTGGAGCAATTGTAGGATTTTTACCATTTAACTTTAGCCCAGCAAGAACTTTTATAGGAGATACTGGTTCTAATTTCTTAGGCTTTTCGCTAGCCATTATTTCTATTTTGCGGAGTAGCCAAAACGTATACAGCAATTGTGTTAATTGCTCCAATTATTGTACTTGCTTTTCCAATTTTTGATACCTTATATGCCATAGTCAGAAGAATTATTAAAGGCAAATCAATTAAAGCAGTATTTCAAGCAGATAAAGGGCATTTACATCATAGACTAATGAAAAAAGGCTATACACAAAAGCAAGCTGTTTTCATTTTATATGGACTTACTGCTACTTTAGGAATGTTTGCAGTTATTCTATTAGAAAGTGGAATTTGGAAAGCATTATCATTTGCTTTATTAGTGATAGCATTTGTAGCAATTGGATATAAAGACATTTTTAGGGTGAAAACGGAGGAAGTTATAGAAGTAGATGAGAAAAATATTAGACATGATAAGAATTAAATATATTAATAGTAAGAGAAAATACTAATTAAAGGAAGGCAAAAGAATGGAAGAAGAAAGACTAATTAGTCCAGAATTAGAGGATATTCAAGAAGAGAGAATAGAAAACACTTTAAGACCTAAAACTCTAGAGGAATACATTGGACAAGATAAAGTAAAAGAAAATATGAAAATTTATATTGAGGCTGCCAAAAAAAGAGGTGAGCCTCTTGATCACGTTTTACTATATGGACCTCCAGGGCTTGGAAAAACTACTCTTGCCAATATTATTTCTAATGAAATGAATTCTAACATTAAAATCACATCAGGTCCAGCCATTGAAAAGCCAGGAGATTTGGCAGCATTACTGACTAACTTATCTGAATTTGATGTGCTATTTATTGATGAGATACATCGTTTAAACAAAAGTGTAGAAGAAATATTGTATCCAGCATTAGAAGATTACACTTTAGATATTATGATAGGTAAAGGACCTAGTGCTAGGTCTATTCGTTTAGACTTACCGAAATTTACATTAATTGGTGCGACTACTAGAGCAGGAGCATTAGCCACACCATTAAGAGATAGATTTGGAATAGTACATCATTTAGAATTATATCAGACAAAAGATTTAACGACAATAGTTAAAAGGTCAGCTAAAATTCTAGAAGTAGAAATTGATGATGAATCAGCAGCGGAAATCGCAAGACGTTCTAGAGGAACCCCTAGAATTGCAAATAGATTATTAAAAAGAGTTAGAGACTATGCAGCAGTTTTAGGTGATGGAAACATTACTTTAAAAATCGCAAAAACTGCACTAAACAAACTAGAAATTGACGAAATGGGATTAGATGACATCGATAGAAAAATATTAGAAACTATGATTATTAAATACAACGGAAGGCCAATTAGTATTGAAACAGTTGCAACAACAATTGGTGAAGACGCTGAAACAGTAGAAGATATGTATGAACCATACTTAATACAAATTGGATTTTTGGCTAGAACTGCTAGAGGAAGAATTGCCATGCCAGCAGCATATAGCCATATAGGAGTGACGTATGAAGAATAAAGTTTTAATGCACACCTGTTGTGCACCATGCAGTGTATATTGTATAGATAGTTTAAGAGCAGAGGGAATAGAGCCAACGATTTATTGGTATAATCCAAATATTCATCCATATATGGAATATAAAGCAAGAAGGGACTGCTTAAAGGAATATACACAAAGTATCAATATACAAGCAATCTTTGAAGAAGATTATGGATTAGATAATTTTTGCAAAAATGTAGTAAATTCATTAGAAACAAGATGTACAGATTATTGCTATTGTGTAAGACTAGAACAAACAGCAAAATATGCAAAGGAAAATGGATATGATACGATAACTACTACATTATTAGTAAGTCCTTACCAAAAGCATGAAGAGTTGAGAAAAATAGCGGAAGAAGTCGCTAAAAAATATGGACTTAGTTTTTTATATCGTGATTTTAGAGTAGGCTTTCGTGATGGACAGGCAAAAGCAAGAGAACTAGGACTATATATGCAAAAATATTGCGGTTGTATTTTTTCAGAGGAAGATAGATATAGGAAGCAGATTGAAAAGGACAAATGCGATTCTTGATATTTTCTTAAAAATAAAGAGGAAATTTCTTAAATTCAAGAAAATAATAGAAAAGTATGATATAGTAGGGGAACATAGGAGTAGAAAAAATGAAACAAGAAAGAAATACAGGAAAGAAAGTAGTAATCATTGCAGCATTTATTTTACTAATAGCAGTTATTGCTTTAGTAATTTTAAAAATGTATCCTAACACAAAAGAAACCATAGGAGCAGCAAGTGATAAACAGGAAAATAAAATAGAACTAGAAAAGCCAAAAGAAGAGACAACAAGTGCTTCCCTTATTATGGTAGGAGATAATTTAGTACACAGTAGTATTTACGAAGAAGCACATAGAAATGCAGACAATAAGGGATATGACTTCAAACCAATGCTTAGACTGATAAAAGAAAAAGTCAAGAACTACGACATAGCTTATTACAATCAAGAAACTATTTTAGGCGGAAGTAAAATGGGCTTATCTGACTACCCATGTTTCAACTCACCTTACGAAGCAGGTGGTAACATGCTAGATGCGGGATTTAATTTAGTCAGCACTGCAAGCAATCATACTATGGATAGAGGAGAACAGGCGATTTTAAATTCAAGGGCTTATTGGGATAAACAAAAAGATGTATTGGCTGTGGGAAGTTACAAATCTTTTGAGCAAAGAGATGAAGTGCAAATTCGAGAAATCAATGGAATTACTTATACTATGCTAAATTACACTTATGGTACAAATGGAATACCAGTACCAACTGGAAAAGAATATTTAGTAAATGTATGGCCAACAGATTTATCGATTAATGATCCAAAAAGAGATACAAAATATCAGACATACAAAGAAAAAGTAAAAGAAGATATTAAGAGAGTAAGAGATAAAGTAGATGTGTTAATTGTAGCAATGCATTGTGGAATAGAATATACGAGCGAGCCATCTGCATATCAAAAAGATGAAGCGAAATTTTTAGCGGAACAAGGTGTAGACTTGGTAATTGGAACACATCCACATGTGCTAGAACCAGTAGAATGGATAGATGATACTTTAGTATTTTATTCATTAGGGAACTTCATATCAGCACAATATCAAGATGAGAACTATAACAAAACAGTGGGCTTGATGAGCTCTTTAAGAATTACGAAAACAACAAAAGATGGGAAAAGTAGCATAAAAATAGATAATGTAGAAAATGAATTCATCTATACCTACTATAATCAAGCTACATGGAGTAATTTTAGGGTGATACCATTTAGCCATAAAGACATAGCAAACTATTTGCCGGGGTATCAAAAAGTACATGAAAGGTATAGGAAGATAGTACAAATGTATGATAAAGATATGGTAGTAGTACCAGCTTATTCAGAAAAGACAATATAGACAGAAAGGAAAAAATAATGAGCGAAGTATATTTTAAAATAGATGAAAATTTTGAGCCGATTATTAAGAAGGCATTAGCAGGAAAAGAAGTAAAATTAATGAACTTAATTACAACTGGTTGGACGAATATTGTATATGAAGTAGCAACCAATGAAGGAAACTATTTCTTCCGCTTCCCACGTGATGAATTCTGGTCTAGAACCATTGTAAAAGATAGCGAATTCGCAGGGTATATTTATCAAAAGACTTCTTTTAATACTTGCCAATTAGAATTAAAAAGAGATGAAGGTAGACCTTTTAGTGTGCATAAAAAGATTGCAGGAACTCCTCTTGCAGAAAAAATTGAAACTTTATCAGAAGAAGAAATTGCACAAGTATCAGCAGACATTGCAAAGTTTATGGCTGAACTTCATCAAGTGAATTTTCAAAATGAAAAGATTTTTACAATTAATGATATTGGACTAAATTTATCAGAGTTTTTAGATGAGTTATTAATTAAACATGTAAGTCAAGAAGACAGAGAGTTTTGGAAGTTCTCAGATACAGTTGAGACACCAAAATGCTTAGTACATGGAGATTTAAACTTAAGCAATGTGCTATTAGATGAAAACAACAAAGTAACAGCCATTATTGACTTTGGCTTTGCCGGTTATGGAAACATTTATGATGATGTAGCTAGAATACTTAGCAGAAATTGCCCTAAAAACTTTAAACAAGAAATTATTAATAATTATGAGAAATATGCTCAAACGAAACTTGACGAGAAAAAGTTAGAAGATAAAGTCACAGAATGGATTAATATAGATCAAGGATATATTAATTACATGCGAGGAATAGGAATTTATGAATAGTAAAAAGAAAAATATTCTTATTTTTGTGATACTATTTTTAATGACAAATTTTATTTTTCTGCCATGGCTAATCAATGGTCACATGTCTACTGATTCTTATAATATTTCTAATATTGGCTATCAAGAATATAACAAGAACTTCTCTCTTTTGGATGGAAGATTTATAGTAGCTTTAGGAACAACTTTGATGGACATTCTTGATATTCCTATTGGAGTTTATACTAGTATCATTTTGGAAATAGCATTACTTCTATCCTGCATTTCCGTTATGATATTAAAGAATATTATTGAAAAGTGGAAAAAGCCTAAGACTATTTTGGGAGAGATAGTTCTAATTGTTGCTAGTTACTATACTATTTTTCATTTTCTATATATTGAAAATCTACATTTTATTGAATGTGGTGCAATGTCTTTAAGTTTATCATTATACATTTTAGCAGCTAGACAAATTGTAGAAAAAGATAGATTTTGGATGCAAAAAATGTTTATACAACTTTGTATAGGCCTTATATGTTATCAAGGTACTATTTCTATGTTTGTACTATCACTTTTAGTATTCTCAATTTGCAAAGGAAATTCAGCCAAGCAAATAGTAAAAGACTTTTTCCATGGAATGTTAATAGCGCTAGCGGGAATTTTAGTAAATCAATTATCTATCAAAATAGTAGAGAGAGTTTTAGAGCTGCAACAAGGAAGGGATATTAATTTAACTACTATTGGGAATAATATTACATATAATTTTTCCAAGATATTTATAGTATTAAAAAATACGGGATATCTAATTCCACAATATAGTTTTCTTATCACATTAGGGATAACAGAGCTGATAATGATAGTTAAGGTAGTAAAACAAAATAAGGAAAAGCAAGAAAACAAAAATGTAAATATCATTTTAGAACAATTTGCCATTATTAGTGTTGGAATAGCAGCAGGTTTTATTGTTTCAGTGCTTAATACTTCCGGATTTTGGGCGGGGAGAGCTCGTTTTTCAATAGGTGCTTTAATAGGCTTTTTATGGATTCATTTATGGGTGAAGACTAATTTGACAGAGAAAAGAGAATGGATAAATACTTTACTAATAGTAGGTTTATTGATATATGGACTAATGAATTCTCTTCATTATATTACAGCTGTCATAGATCATAATAAACTAAATGAATTAGTAAAAGAAGAAGTAATGGTTATGCAAAAAGATGTGCTACAATATGAAGAGGAGAAAAAAGTTGATGTAACCAAAATTGCAATTGTTGTTAAAGATGGGAAAACTACGAAATCATTTTATCCCCAATTGAGATGTTATGGAAACATTATGATGTCTAGTGGAATAAAGACACAATGGTCAGCAGCAGGATGTTATAATTATTATACCAATAGTAAATTGAACATGTATGAACCAACAGAAATAGAGAAACAAGAATACTTAGAACAGAATAAGGAATATTTGTGTATGGGAGATACTTTATACATAACTACTTATATGCACTAATGTTAGATTAGGGACACACCTTGAAGGAGGAAACAATGGAAAAAATAGTCTTAGTTGATGGAAACAGTATTTTAAACAGAGCCTTTTATGGAATCATGGGTTCTAAAATGTTAATGACACCAGATGGCAAATATACCAATGCTATTTATGGTTTTTTAGCTATTCTATTTAAAGTATTAGATGATATTAAACCTGAATATCTTATGGTTGCCTTTGATCTGAAGGCTCCAACAGCAAGGCACAAGATGTATGAAGGATATAAGGCGAACCGTAAAGGAATGCCTAATGAACTTGCTGAACAAATGCCAATGCTAAAAGATATTTTAAGGGCTATGAATATTACTATTGTTGAGATGGAAGGTTATGAGGCAGATGATATTTTAGGAACAATAGCTAAAAAGGCTGAAAGAAAAAGGTTAGATGTTACCATTGTTTCAGGAGATAGAGATACTTTCCAATTAACTTCTAATCATATTAAAGTACGTATTCCACATACAAAAATGGGGAAAACAGAAGTAGATGTTTTTGACGAAGATGCTATTTGGGAAAAGTATGGTATTATGCCAAAACAATTAATAGAAGTAAAAGGCTTACAAGGTGATACTTCTGATAATATTCCGGGTGTTCCAGGAATTGGAGAAAAGACTGCACTAGAACTTATTCAGAAATATCATTCTATTGCCAATCTTTATTTAGAAATAGAAAGAGATAAGGCAGACTTAAAGCCAAAAACAAAGGAAAAGTTGGTTGCTAATAGAGAATTGGCAGAACTTTCTAGAACCTTAGGAACGATTAATGTTCAGGTTCCAATTGAAGAAAAAGTAGAAGATTTTAAAAGACAAGAATGGAACGAAGAAGAAGTATATGCTAAATTTAAAGAATTAAATTTCAATCGTTTTATTGAACGTTTTGGACTACAAGGAAAACCAGAAATGCCTCAAGATATCCATGAATTATTTAGTATAGAAACTATTAGCTTAGAAGACACAACAAAGCTACAAGAATTAGCAAATGCCATTAAACAAGAAGGAAAATTAATCTATTTCTTACAAAAAGAAAAAGCAGAAGTGCAACAAACATTGGGCGTAATTCCTAAAAAGATGGTTACGCTATATGTGATTGCTGAGGAAAACGTTTATGAAACTCCAATCAATAATACAGATTTATTCGTTCAAAATTTCAAGGAAATTTTAGAAGACAGTAGCATAAAAAAATATAGCTATCGTATGAAAGAAGATATTGTTTTATGGAGAGGGCTAGGAATTGATTTAAATGGAATTTATTTTGACGCCGAAATTGCAGGGTATCTTTTGAATTCTAGTATTAGTCATTATACTTTAGAAGAACTAAGTCAGCAATATTTGAAAATAGAGATTACTAGTTATTTAGAAGCAATGGGAATGAAACAAGAACAAGAAAAACAAATGACTCTATTTACACAAGAAACAGATAAGAGTTTAGATTTTGACAGATATCAAAATGCAATGTATGTGTATGTTATTGCGAAGTTACAAGAAGTTATGATACCAAAATTAGAAGAAACAAATGCAACAGAGTTATTTCAAAACATTGAAATGCCATTAATGAAAGTTCTAGCCAATATGCAATATGACGGGATTTATTTGGATAAAAAAGAATTAATTAGTTTTGGAGATAAATTAAAAGAAGAAATAGAGACTTTAAAACAAGACATATACCAATTAAGTGGAGAAGAATTTAATATTAATTCTACACAACAATTGGGGAATATCTTATTTGAAAAACTGAAATTACCAGTATACAAGAAAACGAAAAAGGGATATTCGACAGATGGTGACGTCTTAGAAAAATTACGTCCAGAACATCCGATTATTGAAAAATTATTAGAATACCGTAGCCTTGTAAAATTGAATTCTACTTATGTAGAAGGGCTATTACCATACGTTAACCCACAAACACACAGAATACACTCATACTTCCACCAGACGATTACAGCTACAGGAAGAATTAGCTCAACAGAGCCAAATTTACAAAACATCCCAACGAGGGCAGAACAAGGAAAACAAATTAGAAAGGCTTTTAAAGCAGAACCGGGAAATGTTTTTATAGATGCAGATTATTCACAAATTGAGTTACGTATTTTGGCTCATATTTCAAAAGATGAAACTATGAAACAAGCCTTTTTAAATGAAGAGGATATTCATAGACAGGTTGCGTCTAAAGTATTTAACGTTCCATTAGAGGAAGTGACAAAAGAACAAAGAAGTGCAGCAAAGGCAGTCAATTTTGGAATTGTTTATGGTATTAGTGGATTTGGACTAGCAGAGCAATTAGGAATTAGTCGTAAAAAAGCAGAAAATTATATTGAGCAATATTTGAATAGATATGAGGGAGTAAAAGCCTTCATGAATGATATTGTAGAAGAAGCAAAAGAAAAAGGATTTGTAGAAACCTTGTATCATCGTAGAAGATATATCACAGAACTTTCTTCTAATAACTATATGGTAAGACAATTTGGAACAAGAGCAGCCATGAATACGCCAATTCAAGGAACAGCAGCAGATATTATGAAGATAGCTATGATAAAAGTTTTTGATAGATTAAAAGAAGAAAAATTAAATGCCAAATTAATTTTGCAAATTCATGATGAGCTGTTAATAGAATGTAAAGAGGAACAAAAAGAACAAGTAAAACAAATTCTAAAGGACTCTATGGAGCAAGCTGTAACATTAGATATTCCATTAGAAGTAGAAGTTTCAGAAGCAGACAATTGGTATGAGGTAAAATAGGGGACAAAGGAGAGTTTAGAAAATCAAGTGAAAGTATTAAAAAGATTATTGATACTATTAATGGTTATTTTTATCTTATATTTTGTTTTATTTCATTTATTAGGCTTAGAAGATGGGATGATGAAAATCGCATATCCTCAAGAATATGCTGAATATGTAACAAGGTATGCTGAAGAATGTGAAGTGGATCCATTATTGATTTATGCCATTATCAAAGCAGAAAGTGATTTCAACCCACAAGCAAAATCACATAATGGTGCAAAGGGACTCATGCAACTAATGGATAAAACGGCAATAGAATTGTCTAAGCAAATAGAAGTAGATTTATATGACCCTGAGACGAATATTAGGCTAGGCACTTATTATTTTTCACAGTTATTAGAAAAGTATAACCAACAAGTGGGCATTGCGCTAGCTGCTTATAATGCAGGAATGGGAAATGTAAACAATTGGATAGAAAGAGGAACTATTCAGGCAGATGGTTCTGACTTGGAAAATATACCATACAAAGAGACTAATATGTATGTGAGAAGAATTCTGAATGATTATGAGATGTATCGAAAGTTGTATGAAAAGTGATAAAAGTAGAAAGGAAATGGAGGAATATTATGATAGACAAAAATCAAATATTTGAAATAGGTATAGGAACTTGGAAAATAGATCCTGAAAATATAGAAAGTGAAGTAGAAGCCTTGCTCAACTCTTATAATTTGGGGCAAAATTATTTATCTCTATCTATGCTATATAATAATGGAGAAGTCGTAAAAAAATTGAAAAAGTTTATAGAAAGAGTAGATAGAAAAAAATTATTTATTGCGGCAAATTTAGAACCTAATATTGAGTGTGAAACTGATGTAGAAAAGCAGTTAGACGAATATCTAACTAGTCTTGATATTGAGTATGTTGATATGCTTCAATTACATAAGCCCTCATTTTCCAAAATTCCTTTAATAAATGTCTATAAAGAAATACAAAGAATGGTAGAGATAGGAAAAGTAAAATATATAGGAATTAGCAATGCAAGTTTAGAGCAATTAGAAACAGTCAATAAAGAGGTTAAAATAGATTTCTTTGAAGGTATTTACAATTTAGAATGTAAAATATATGAGGATATAAAGGTGATAGAATATTGCAATCAAAATGATATAAAATTTTTATGCTATCAACCATTAAGAAGAAATCGAACAGCACTAAGAAATTATCCACTATTAGTTGAATTAGCAAATAAGTATCAAAAGACTCAAAATCAAATTATACTTAATTGGTTAATAAAAGAAAAGAAAATGATAGCTCTAGTAAAAACAACTAATATACATAGAATTAATGAAAATAAACAAGCATTGGACTTTGAAATGGAAAAAGAAGACTATCAAAAATTAAATACTTTTAGAAGTGAGGAATTTGATAATATAAAAGTTGATTGGAAAGATAATGGAGGTATTCCAATAGATCAATTAGCTAATCAATTTATGTAGCAATAGGGGGAGTTACAATGCGAGTTACTTTAATTCAAATGGAGTCAAATGGAACTAAAACTGAAAATGAAGAAAAAACATTAGATTTATTAAAACAAGCAGTAAAAGAAAAGCCGGATATTATTTGCTTGTCAGAACTTTTCCTTTCATGGGGGAAAGAATTTGAAAATGGAAAAGTAAAGCTAGAGGAAATACAAAGATATCAAGTTTTGGCGAAAGAGAATAATGTAAATATTATTTTAGGAAGTGTAGCTCTAGAAAAAGAAAATTCCAATAAAACTACTAATACATGTTTTTCAATAAATCGTAATGGAGAAATAGTTGGCAGATATGACAAAAAGTATATGTATGTAGTAAACAAACCAGATTTTAAACTAGATGAAAGTGATGACACAATTCAAGGTGAAAAATTAGGAATTGTTGAATTGGATAATATAAAAATAGGAATAGGCATATGCTTTGATTTGAGATTTCCAGAGTACTTTAGAGAATTAATAAAAAATGGAGTACAAATTATATTTCTTCCTGCGCATTTTAATGTAAATACTGGTAAGAATGCTTGGGATATATTAACAAGAGCAAGAGCAATAGAAAATCAAGTATATTTTTGCGCTTGTAATCAAACTGGAGAAAAATTATGTGCTAATACACAAGTGATTTCTTATGATGGAACTATTATAGAGTCACTAAATAAAGAAGAAGGAATATTGAATGTTGATTTAGACTTAGAAGAACAAGAGAAGTATAGAAGAGAGTTCCCTGTCTTAGAACAGATGAGTTAATAAAAGTAATGGAACTTTAGTAGTATCTATTAAGATATTACTAAAGTTTCTTTTTTATTGAAAAACACTATGTTGTATTATGTAGAAATATGTCTATCGATTTAAATTGACAGAGTTAAAGGATAGTAGTAATATAAAAATGTAATTATAAATCATTTTAAATTTCAATTCTTAATCAAATCCCCAGAAAAAATTAATTGACATCTAATAACAAATATGTTATATTTAAAAGGAGTAATATATGTACAAAATTGTTTTTTATCAAAACAAAAATGGAGAAAGTGAAGTAGAAAACTATATTATGTCTTTAAGAAAACAAGTTAATAATAAAGACAACAGAGTAAAGCTCAATAAAATAGTAGCATATATTAATCTATTAGAAGAAAAAGGGCTAGAATTAGGTGAGCCATATATAAAACATTTAGAAGAGGATATATGGGAACTAAGACCAATAAGAGATAGAATACTTTTTGCTCATTATGAGAATAATACATTTTTACTGTTAACATATTTTATGAAAGAAACACAAAAAACACCAAAGCAAGAAATAGAAAAGGCAAAAAGGCTATTAAAAGACTATAAAGAAAGGAGTGAGTGAAATGGGAAAGAAAGAATTAACTTGGGAAGAAGTAAGAGCTAACTTAAAATTGACTCCAGAGGAAGAAGAAGAAATAAAAATAGAAGAAGATATTATTAGAGCCACTATTGAAGCAAGAAAGAGTAGAAATCTTACACAAGAAGAATTGAGTAAAATGAGCGGAGTAAAACAACCAGCAATTGCTAGAATAGAAAAGCATACTAATTCTCCTCAAATATATACTTTACTAAAGATATTATATCCTATGGGATATACTTTGAGAGTAGTGCCTATTGAAAAGCAGAAGAAATAAACCGTTTTAGAATTTTTCTAAAGCGGTTTATGGCACAATTGGGTCAATTATCTCATATTTCCTTGAATAGTCCTTAGTTTCCTGATTACTTTTATAAACTTCACTACGGTTTTTTTGCAAAAAATTTACTAGTTCATATAAATCTACCCAAATTTGATTAGGACCTTCTTTTTGTACTTCATCAAAAATAAGCTGTATTCCAAAATGAAGATGTGGAACATTGATGTTATTGACATTTTCCTTCGTACTATATCCAGTCATACCAAGATAACCAATCACATCACCTGCTTGCACAATTTGACCTTCTTTTAAATTTTCTGCATAAGGGTGATTTTTTCTCAAATGAGCATAGTAGTAATAACGCTTTTTATCAAAGCTACGAATGCCAATTCTCCAACCACCATATTGGTTCCAGCCAGCCGCTTCTACAACCCCTGATTCTACTGCTATAATAGGAGCACCAATACTTCCCATTAAATCATTTCCAAAATGTAGTCTTTTATATCCATAAGATCTAGATGCTCCAAAATCATCATAATGGCTATAAGAATAGTTTTTCGCAACAGGGTGGAAAGCTTTAATACCATATGTATCTTCAAATTGTTTTTGCGGAGTTTCTTGTTCAGCAATAGTGTTATCATTAGTAGTCGCTTGATTATCTTTAGTGGTATTTGTTTTTACTTCTTTCTTAAACTCTCCAATAAACTCATGCAACACACTATCGTAACCTTCAAAATAATAGTTATAATTCTTCATATCTTTTGTCAAATCAGCCATTGTCTGACCGCTTCTCAATTTTTCTACTAAATTAGTTAAATCTTGATATTTATATCTTGAAAAGTCATTTCCATATTTGCAGGCTAAATAAGCAATTAATTCAATCCAATTTAATTTCACATCTTCATTTTTAGTATGTGACTGAATATCTAACTTTGATGTCTTGTCTAATACATCGTAAGAAACTTTAAATTCAAACCATTTAATATATTTCTTTTCTTGCACAGTATTTTCCAAAGTAGAATTATGCCATTCAAAAGCTTGACTACTTGAAACAGGAATGGCAGAAAGTCTTTCAAAAGAAAAGAAACCTACTAAAATGAGTAGCATAGAAAAAGAGATTAGGAATATCCACTTTAATTTTTTAGACAATAGCATGTAAACTTCACCAATAAAAATTTATGAAAGAATAGAAAGAAATATGCGAAAGTTTTTTGTACTGACCTCTCAGTCTAAAGATTTTTTGAAAAAAATGTGATATAAAAATGGAAAAATAAGTAAAGAGGAGAGGAAAACAAATGAGTAAAAAGCTATATGAAACTATTGCAATTACAGACTTAAAGGATATGTTAAAAAAGACGAAAGATATCTATGCAAACAACATAGCGTATAAAATAAAAGATGGAAAAGGCGGATATCTTACTTTTACCCACAAGCAAGTAAGGCAAATGGTAGATAGTTTAGGTACGGCATTAATCGATATGGGATTAAAAGGCAAAAGAATTGCAGTCATTGGAGAAAATCGTTACGAATGGGAAATTGCTTATCTTTCTGTTGTCTGCGGAACAGGTATTGTTGTGCCACTAGATAAGTCTTTACCAGAAAATGAGTTAGAATCTCTTATTGAAAGGTCAGAAGTAGAAGCAATTTTCTATTCACAAAAATATGAGGAAGCATTAACTAGAATCAAATATAATGAAAACAATAAACTAAAACATTTAATCTCAATGGATAATGTAGAACATAGCAGTGGTATCTATTCTGAACAAGAACTAATTCAAAAAGGTGAAAAGCTGATTGCACAAGGAAATAGAGAATTCATAGATGCCAAAATAGATAGTGAAAAAATGGCAATCATGTTATTTACATCAGGTACTACATCAAGTTCTAAGGTAGTAGCACTTTCACACAGGAACATATGCTCCAATTTAATGGATATTGGAAGTATTTTAGATATCACATCAGAAGATACACTACTTTCTATCTTACCAATTCACCATGTTTTTGAATGTACAGTTGGATTTCTTTTTTCTTTATATAAAGGAGCAACTACTGTATTTTGTGATGGACTAAAACATGTGATTGACAATTTAAGAGAATATCAAGTAAGCGTCATGGCATGTGTTCCGGGAATTTATGAAAGAATATTTGACATTATTAGAAAAGGGCTAGAGAAGCAAGGAAAGCTAGAGGATATTTTAAGAAAAGAAGAAGAATTTAAAAATTGTACTATGGCTGAACGTAAAAAAGCTTTCCCAGAAATTCATGAAATGTTAGGTGGAAACATCAAGTTATTTATTTCAGGAGCAGCAGCTTTAGATAGCAAAATAGAGGAAAGATATAGGTTGTTAGGGCTTAATTTAGTGCAAGGATATGGACTAACAGAAACATCGCCAGTAGTAGCAGTAGGAACTAATGAAGAGTATCGATTAGGTTCTATTGGAAAAGTAGTTCCAAGTATGGAAGTAAAACTTGTAGATGTAAACCAAGAAGGAATAGGAGAATTAGTGGTAAAAGGCCCTAATGTTGCTTTAGGGTACTACCAAGATGAAATAGCTACCAAAGAAGCTTTTCAAGGAGAATGGTTCTATACAGGTGATTTAGCCAAAATAGATGAAGATGGATATATCTACATTTGTGGTAGAAAGAAAAGTGTAATTGTTCTCAAAAATGGTAAAAACATCTTTCCAGAGGAAATGGAAGCTTTAGTAAACAAAATTGAAGGAGTAAAAGAGTCTTTCATTTTTGGAAAGCAACAAACGGAGGATAAAGAAAACATTAAAATTCATGTGAAAGTAGTTTATGATAAAGAAATAGTAAAAAATGTATATAAGGCAGAAACAGAAGAAGAAATCTATAAAGCAATTTTAGAAAAAATTAAAGAAGTAAATGAACAAATGCCAAAATACAAGGCAATTAGAGGGCTTATTTTAACAGAAGATCCACTCATTAAAACCACAACAAATAAAATAAAAAGGCAGGCAAATTTAGATGCAATTAACAACTAAAGTATTAGGAAGAGAAATTTTCTTTTATCATGAAATTGATTCCACCCAAAGTGAAATTTGGAGAAGGATAGAAAATGGTTCTATCATCAACGGAAGTGTAGTAATAGCAGATATTCAAACACAGGGAAAAGGAACACATGGGAGAATTTGGCATACAGATGAACCAAATAATGTTACTTTTTCGCTATATCTCCAAACAGAATGTGTGCCAGAAAAATTAGAGGGGCTTACCGTAGAAATTGCACAAATTCTAGTAGATATTTTAAAAAAAGAATATGGGATAATGCTAGATATTAAAGAGCCAAATGATATCATGTATCATCAGAAAAAGATAGGTGGTATTCTAACAGAAAGTAAAGTTCATTTAGAAACAGTCAAATTTTTAGTAGTGGGAATTGGAATTAATACCAATAAAATGCATTTTACAAGTGATATTGAAAATATAGCTACCTCTATTCAAAAAGAATTTGGAATAGAAGTAGATAGAGACAAAGTGATAATAGAGTTTTGTAATCAATTTGAAGAAGTTATTCAAAGAAGGATTAATGGTTAAAATATATCAAGAAAGGAACAATAGGAAAATGAAAATAGGTTTTTTATTCCCGGGGCAAGGCTCACAAACAGTAGGAATGGGAAAAGATTTATATGAGAGTTATGAAGAAGCAAAGCAAGTGTACGACAAGGTAGAAAAAGTAACAGGAATGGAGATAAAAAGGATATCTTTTGAAGGTCCAGAAGAAGAACTAAATAAGACACAAAACACTCAAGTTGCTATATTAACTCAAAGCCTAGCGATACTTGCTATTTTAAAAAAGTATAATATACAAGCAACTATGTCAGCAGGGCTAAGCTTAGGAGAGTATACAGCGCTAATAGAAGACGGGATATTTGATTTGGAAGAGGGAGTAAAGCTAGTACAAAAAAGAGGAGAAATTATGCAAAACTTGACACCTCAAGGAAATTGGAAAATGGCTGCTATATTAGGTCTAAGTGAAGAAAAAGTACAAGAAGCCTGCAACCAAGTGGAAGGTTTTGTAGTTCCAGCAAATTTCAATACCATTGGTCAAATTGTCATTTCAGGAGAAGAAACAGCAGTGACCAAAGCAGGAGAACTAGCAAAAGAATTTGGAGCAAAAAAGGTGAGCATTTTAAATACAGCAGGTCCTTTCCATACAGAGAAATTAAGTGAATGTTCCAAAGCATTAAAAGAAGAAATTGACAAGATAAAAATAAATGCTAAAAATAGTAAAGTAGTTAAAAATCTAGATGGAAAGCCATACTCGCAAACAGAGGATATTGCACAAGTTTTAGTTGACCATATTATGAATCCAGTTAGATTTACCTACGATTTACAAACAATGTATGACAATGGAATAGATACTTTTATTGAAATCGGTCCGGGAAAGACATTAAGTGGTTTTGTTAAAAGAATGAATTTTGAAAGGACAGTTCAAATCAAGAATATTAACAATGTAGATACTTTAGAGCAAGTGATAAAGGAGGTAACGGAAAATGAATAAGGTTGCTTTTATTACAGGAGGAACAAGAGGAATTGGAAGGCAAATTGCAATAACTTTAGCAAATGCAGGGTATGATGTTGCAGTGAATTATAGGACAGAAAATGAGGATTTGTTAGTTACAAAAAGTGAAATTGAAAAATGTAATGTAAGATGTTTGCCAGTTCAAGGTGATGTTTCTAGCTTTGAAGATAGTGAAAATATGGTTAAGCAAGTGATAGAACAATTAGGTAGGATAGATGTGTTAGTGAATAATGCAGGAATTACCAAAGACACATTACTTATGAGAATGAAGAAAGAAGATTTTGAAGATGTATTGCAAGTCAATCTTGTAGGAACTTTTAATGTAACAAAGAATGTTATTCCATATATGATGAAACAAAAAGAAGGAAGAATTATTAATTTATCTTCTGTTGTAGGAATTAGTGGAAATGCAGGTCAAGCAAATTATGCCGCTTCTAAAGCAGGAATTATTGGATTTACCAAAAGTTTAGCAAAAGAAGTAGGAAGCAGAAACATTTTAGTAAATGCAGTGGCTCCCGGATTTATTGAAACTCAAATGACCGATGTTTTAAAAGAGGATATCAAAGAAGAAATTAAGAAAACAATACCACTAAAAAGAATGGGAACAGTAGAAGATGTAGCAAATGTTGTGAAGTTTTTAGCATCTAATGAGAGTAGCTATATTACAGGGCAAGTTATTCAAGTTGATGGTGGAATGTTAATGTAAGAAAGGATAGGAAAATGAAAAAAAGAGTTGTGATTACAGGATTAGGAGCAATTACCCCAATAGGAAAGAATGTAGAGGAAACTTGGGAAGGAATTAAGCATAAAAAATGTGGAATTGATGAAATTACCTTATTTGAAACGACAGAATACAAAACAAAACTAGATGCAGAGGTAAAAGCCTATGATCCACTAGAATATTTTGATCCAAAGCAAGCAAAAAGATTAGATAGGTCATCTCAATTTGCTATTATTGCAGCAAGAGAAGCAGTAAAAGATGCAGGAATTACCAAAGAAAATACGGATTTTGATAGAGTGGGAATTTTTGTTGGTTCTGGCATTGGTGGATTAAGAACCATTCAAGAACAATGTGAAACAAATTATGAAAAAGGAAATAAGAGGGTATCTCCTATGTTTATTCCAAT
The DNA here is from genome assembly GCA_910589185.1 of uncultured Clostridia bacterium. Classification (GTDB taxonomy): domain Bacteria; phylum Bacillota; class Clostridia; order TANB77; family CAG-508; genus CAG-273. The sequence continues at coordinate 20,142 of CAJUSU010000003.1, read as the reverse complement.
GGCAATTGCAAATATGCCAGCAGGAAATGTTGCTATTGAATTTGGTTTTAAAGGAGAATCTATTAGTGTTGTAACAGCCTGTGCATCTTCTACACATTGTATTGGAGAAGCATATAAAACGATTCAATTAGGAGAAGAAGATGTTATTGTTGCAGGAGGAACAGAAGCTGCAATTTGTGAGGTAGGAATTGCAGGCTTTGAAAATATGAAAGCATTATCTAGTAGTACAGATAAAAATAGAGCGAGTATCCCATTTGACAAAGAAAGAAATGGATTTGTCATGGGAGAAGGCGCAGGAGTTGTCATTTTAGAAGAATTAGAACACGCTAAACAAAGAGGAGCTAAAATCTATGCAGAGGTAATTGGATTTGGTTCTACCACAGACGCTTATCATATTACATCACCATGCCCAGATGGAGAATGTGGAGCAAAAGCAATGATAAGAGCAATTCAAAATGCAGGCATTTCTCCAAATGAAATAGATTACATTAATGCACATGGAACTTCTACACACTTAAATGACCAAACAGAAACTATGGCAATTAAAACAGCCTTAGGAGAAGCAGCACAAAAAGTAATGGTTAGTTCTACCAAAGGAAACATAGGACATTTATTAGGAGCGGCAGGGGCAGTAGAAGCGATCTTTTGTGTAAAAGCTTTAGAGGAAGGGCTAGTGCCACCAACTATCAACTACAAAGAAAAAGATGAAGAATGTGATTTGGATATTGTTCCAAATGAACCAAGAAAGGCAGAATTAAACATTGTCATGTCAAATTCTTTAGGGTTTGGTGGACATAATAGTAGTGTTGTTATGTCCGTTTGGGGACGTTAGTTAGTAGGACATTTTTATGTAAAGCAATCATAAAAGATAGGAGGAATTAAAATGGAGTATGAGAAAATTAAACAATTGATGGAAGATATGGGAAATTCAAAATTGACTGCAATTGATATTGATTTTCCAGATGGAACCAAAATTAGTATGAAGAAGGAAACTACTGTAAAAGTAACTACACCAGTAGTAGAACAAGTAGTTACAACAGAGAACGTGTCAAGAGTAGAAGTAGCACAAGAAACATCACTAGAAGAAATTAAAGGAAATATTGTAAAATCTCCAATGGTTGGAACTTTTTATTTAAAACCTTCTCCAACTTCTGAAAGTTATGTAGAAGTTGGAAAGAATGTTAAAAAAGGAGATACCCTTTGCATTATTGAAGCTATGAAGTTGATGAACGAAATTGAATCTGAATTTGAAGGAAAAGTAAAGGAAATTTTAGTAAAGGACGGAGAAGCAGTTGAATATGGCAAGCCGTTGTTTATTATAGAATAATGTCAGTTAGGGGACAGATGTCAGTTAAACTAACGTCCCTAAACTGACAAAAAGGAGATACATATGTTAAATAAAGAACAGATAAAAAAGATTATTCCTCAAAGGGAACCATTTTTGATGATTGACGAAGTAGAAGAATATATACCGGGAGAAAAGACTGTGGCATATAAAAATGTCGATAAAGATGAATGGTATTTTCAAGGGCATTTTCCGGGTAACCCCATTATGCCGGGGGTATTAATTACAGAAAGCTTGGCACAAGCAGGAGCGGTAGCGATACTTTCTCTAGAAGAGAATAAAGGAAAAAATGCTTTGTTTGGTGGAATTGATAAATTAAAGTTCAAGAAGATGGTAGTACCGGGAGATAGATTAAAATTAGAAGTAAATATCATTAAGAAAAAAGGCCCTATTGGTGTAGGAGAAGGAATTGCAACTGTTGATGGAAAATTAGCGGCAAAAGGAGAATTTACTTTCGCAGTTGTTGAAAAAGAGGTGAAATAGATTGAATAAAATACTAATAGCAAATCGTGGAGAGATTGCAGTTCGTATTATTAGAGCGTGTAAAGAAATGAATATAAAAACAGTAGCTGTTTATTCTGAAGCGGATAAAGATGCTTTGCATACAAGACTTGCAGATGAGGCTATTTGTATAGGGCCTGCAAGTCCAAAACAAAGCTATTTGAACATGAAGAATATCATTGAAGCGGCAAGTATTACAAAAGCAGATAGTATTCATCCGGGATTTGGCTTTTTATCAGAGAATTCTCAGTTTGCTAAGATTTGTGAGGAGTCTAATATTAAGTTTATTGGTCCAACTTCAAAAGTTATTGATTTGCTAGGCAATAAATCGAATAGTAAAGAAATGATGAAAAAAGAAGGGGTACCAGTTGTTCCAGGTTCTGATGGAAGTGTAAAAGATTTGAAACAAGCTATTTTAGTTTGTGAAAAAATTGGTTATCCTGTTTTATTAAAAGCATCAGCAGGTGGTGGAGGCAAAGGAATTAGACAAGTCAATTCTTTTGATGAGTTAGAAACAAATTACAATATTGTGAAGCAAGAAGCCAAAAATGCTTTTAATGATAGTGAGATTTACATAGAAAAATTTATCCAAAATCCAAGACATGTGGAAATTCAAATTTTGGCAGATGAACATGGAAATGTAGTACATTTAGGAGAAAGAGATTGTACAATACAAAGAAATCATCAAAAAATAATAGAAGAAACTCCTTCCACTATAATAGATGACAAACTAAGGAACAAAATGGGAAATGCCGCTATCAAAGCAGCAAAAGCAGCAGGATATACAAGCTGTGGAACAGTAGAATTTTTAGTAGATAAAGATAAGAATTTCTATTTCATGGAAATGAATACAAGAATTCAAGTGGAACACCCTATTACAGAAATGAGAACAGGAATTGATTTAGTCAAAGAGCAAATTCGTATTGCAGCAGGAGAAGAATTGAAATTCAAACAAAAGGAAATTGTATTTAAGGGTCATTCTATGGAATGTAGAATTAATGCAGAAAATCCAAGCAAAAACTTTATGCCTTCACCGGGGAAAATCAATGAAATGAACTTGCCGGGAGGAAATGGTATTAGAGTAGATACGGCCATTTATAGCGGATATACCATTCCATCAAATTATGATTCTATGATAGCCAAAATTATTGTATTTGGTGTTAATCGAAATGAAGCGATTAGTAAAATGAAAAGGGCTTTAGAAGAACTTGTAATAGACGGAGTGGATACCAACCGAGATTTCCTTTTTGATATTATTCGTAACCCTGATTTTATTAGAGGAAATTTTGACACATCTTTTATTGAAAAGGAGATGCAAAAAAGTAAATGATAGTAGATAAAATCAAGAAAAGAGAAACGAAGAATGTAGCAAATAAAAAGTCAAATGTGGATATTCCAATTGGAAAATGGCTCAAATGTGAAAAATGCCATGAAATCATTTATAAAGATACTGTTAGAAGTAACTTAAATATTTGTCCTAATTGTGGCCATTATTTTAGAATGCATATTGGAAAAAGAATAGAATTAGTCATTGATGAGGGAACTTACAAGCGTTTTGACTTGAATATAGACACAACGAATCCTTTAGATTTAGAAGATTACCCTAGAAAACTAGCAGCTTTAAGAGAAAAAACAAGCCTAGAAGAGGCGGTTGCTTGTGGAACAGGAAAAATTAAGGGGGAAGATGTAGTTATCTGTATCATGGATAGTGGCTTTTTAATGGGAAGTATGGGAGCAGTAGTTGGCGAAAAAATTACATATAGTATTGAACAAGCCATTCAGCTAAAGTTACCACTTATCATATTTGCTGTATCAGGTGGTGCTAGAATGCAAGAAGGGATTATTTCTTTAATGCAAATGGCAAAAACAACGGCAGCACTTACTAAATTAGATGAGGCAGGACTATTATACATATCTGTCTTAACAGACCCAACCTATGGAGGAGTTACTGCATCTTTTGCAAGTTTAGGAGATATCATTTTAGCAGAACCGGGAGCGATGATAGGCTTTGCAGGTCCAAGAGTAATAGAACAAACAATTGGAGAGAGTTTGCCAGAAGGTTTCCAAACAGCAGAATTTTTATTGGAACATGGATTTATTGATAAGATTGTAGCAAGAGAAGAAATGAAAGACACATTACATCAGCTAATTCAGTACCATAAAGGAGGAATGACAAATGGAAAAGAATAAATCCTCTGCTTGGGAGAAAGTAGAAATTGCTAGAAATCCAAAAAGAAAAACAGCCATTGACTATATAGAAAGCATTTTTGATGAGTTTATTGAGTTACATGGAGATAGATGTTTCAAAGATGATAAGGCAATTATTTGCGGATTAGCAAAACTAGGAGAGCAGGTCTTTACTATTATTGCAGAGCAAAAAGGAAGAACGACGAAAGAAAATATGGAGAGAAATTTTGGAATGCCTAATCCTGAAAGTTATCGAAAGGCGATTAGGTTTATGAAACAAGCAGAAAAGTTTCACAGACCCATTATTACTTTTGTGGATACCAAAGGCGCTTATCCGGGAATTGGCGCAGAAGAAAGAGGACAGGGAGAAGCAATTGCAAAATCTATGTTTGAAATGGCAAGACTAAAAGTTCCTGTGATTAGCATTGTAATAGGAGAAGGTTCTTCGGGTGGTGCGTTAGCCATATCAGTAGCTAATAAAATTTTTATGTTAGAAAATGCGATTTACTCTATTTTATCCCCTGAAGGATATAGCAGTATTTTATGGAAGGATAGTAGTAGAGTAAAAGAAGCAGCAGAAAAAATGAGGCTAACAGCAAAAGATTTATATGATTTAAAAGTGATTGATAAGATTATCAAAGAGCCAGTAGAAATGGAAGAAGAAGATTTTGAAAAAGTAAGTCAATCTATTCAAAAGGAAATTCAAAAAGAAATTCGTAAAATGCAGAAAATGACAGAGGAAGAATTAGTGGAACAACGATATGAGAAGTTTAGGAGTATTTCGGGGTTTCGAATAAAATGAAAGGAAGAAAGTGTTATGTTATTAAAAGATAAAACGATACTAATTATGGGAATACGTAATAAATGGAGTATTGCCTATGGAATTGCAAAATCAGCTTATGAGAATGGAGCAAAGCTTATTTTTACTTACATGGGAGAAGAAAATAAAGAAAAAATAGAAGAACTTATCTCCGAATTTCAAGGAAGTAAAGCTTATGTATTGGATGGTGCATCAGAAGATGAATTGGTACAAAAAGTATTTACACAAATCAAAGAAGAAAATGGGAAAATAGATGGTTTAGTACATGCTATTGCACATGCCAATACAGAAGATTTGCACCAAGATTTCATCTATACCAGTAAAGAAGGATATGCTCATGCTCTTGATGTAAGTGCCTATTCTTTTGTACTAGCAACAAGAATTGCAAAAGAAGTAGATTTATTAAATGAAAATGCAAGTTTAGTAACCTTAACTTATCATGGTTCTACAAAAGTGTTAGATGGATACAATGTAATGGGAGCAGCAAAAGCAGCATTGGAGGCTAGTGTACGATATTTAGCAGAAAACTTAGGAAAAGAAGGAAAAAGGGTGAATGCTATATCAGCGGGGCCAATTAAAACTTTATCTGCTAAAGGGATTAAAGATTTTTCGAGTATTTTAACTGTTGTAGAAGAAAAATCACCATTACACAGAAATGTAACAACTACTCAAGTAGGAAATGTGGCAGCTTTCTTATTGAGTGAAATGTCAGATGCTGTGACAGGGCAAGTAATTTATGCAGATAGTGGATATAACATTATGGGAGTGTAGTTTGTAACAAGAATATATCTTTAAAAATAGTGCAAACTTTATGTTATATTTATTATACAAATGTCTTGACAATTATGAAAAATGAACAGTATAATAAATATAGAAGGAAAATGTTCTCGCTTTATGGTGGTGCGAGTAATAAGTTATCCATTTCGCTAAATGTTCTCGCTTTATGGTGGTGCGAGTAATAAGTTATCCATTATGAAAATAGGGGGCTTTCTATATTAAGTTATAGAAGGTCTCTTTTTGTTTTGAAAGGAAAAATTATGCTAATAGAAACAGGATATGTATATCATATTAAAGAAGAATATTTTGAAGTTGCAAAGGATAAAAAGTTAATGAGAAATCATGAAAATGGAAATACAAGACCTACTTATTTGTGTATACGAAATGCAAATAGTAAAATTTTTTGGTTTGTTCCAATGAGTTCAAAAGTAGAAAAATATAAAAGGCTACAAGAAGAAAAGATAAAGAAAAATGGTATTTGTGATACCATTGTAATTGGAAGATATAGAAAAAAGTATGCTGCTTTTCTCATTCAAAACATTTTTCCAGTTACTGAAGAATATATAGATCATATAGATACTAGCAGAGATAAGGCTGTACCTGTTGTTGAAGGTACGCAAAGAGAAATCGTTGCTAAAGTAAATAAAGTATTTAGGCTAAAGGCTAAACGGGATAAATCTAATATTCCCCGATGTAGATAAAATTGAAAAGAGATTATTAGAGAAAAATAAGAATTTGTAAAATATTATTCCCTTGAAATGTACTAGATTTTTTGTAACAAATGTGATATAAATTAATAGAAATAAAGGGGGAAATGAAATGGAGAGATTTACAAATCCTAACATTTTAAAAGAGAAAAAAAGGTTAACAAGAAATGTGCTACTTAGCATCTTGCTTCTTATTGTAGCTATTGCTCTAGTAGCATTTGGCTATTATATGGTAGAACAAGCAAAAGCAAATACAAAACCATTAAATGATATCATTGTAGAGCAAGATGGTGGCAAAGAAGAGCAAATTGCTACTATTGATGTACATACAAAGCCATATTTATTTGCAGAAGAAACAGATTCTACATATGCATATTTTATTGTAACAGATGACGAATTTATGTATATCGCTTATATGGGAAAATATAATGAACTAACAAGCAAAACAGATTTGAAAGAAAATCCTGTTACCATTACAGGTGGAACAAAACTAATTCCAAAGGAAATTAAAGAATATGCTTTAGAAGCATACAACCAAGGCTTAGAAGAAGAGGAAAAGCTAACTATGGCAGATTTTAATTCTTATTTTGGAGCAGTTTACCTAGATATTTCCGCAACAGGTATGGATGATATTGGATTTATTCCTTATTTTTGTGCTTTTGTTTGTGGATTATTAGGACTTATTCTATTTGCCACAGCAATTACTCAAAAAATTAAATTTAGTAGCAATATTAAGAAAATGGATGAAACTACTATTGAAACATTGGATAATGAGATGAATAGTTCAGAAGCTTTCTATTATGAGAGAATTCATTTGTTCTTAACCAATCGTTATGTCATCAACTTCAAAGGTAGTTTTAGAGTAATAGAATATCAAGATATTATTTGGATGTATTCTATGATTTATCGTACAAATGGAATTAAAACAAATCAAAGCATTAAAGTCATGACGAAAGATGGCAAAACGCATGAAATTGCTGCAATTGATATTGCAACAAAAGCAAAAAAGGAGATGTATGAAGAAATCTGGAATACTATTATTGCAAAGAATAATCGTATTATTCTAGGATTTACAAAAGAAGCACAGCAAGAAGCAAAGGAGAGAATTGAAAGATAATGGCAAATATTTTGGATTATTTAACATGGAGAGGAGATATTCCATTTTCACAAGTTCCATTAAATGAGATAGATAGCCTTATTTTATCTAGAATTTCTTATTTTCCTTTTGATAATCTATTTCAAGGAGAAGAGAAAATAACGATAGAAAAAGCTTACAAAAGATTTAGAAAAGAAAAGGATAAAACAGTATTACAAGTTGATGATTTAGATTTATTCCCAGCAGTAGCAAAATGTGCGAGATATAAAGATTTGATATTGCTAGATTACATTAATAAAGTGGAACCAAAAGAAGAAAAACAATTTTCAGCAATTACAATATGCTTACCTAATGATATTTTGTATGTTTCTTTTAGAGGTACAGACAATACCTTAATTGGTTGGAAGGAAGATTTCAATATGAGTTTTTCCTCCCATGTACCATCTCAAAAAGACAGTAAAGCTTATTTGAATAATATTGCTAGTAAATATGAGGGAGATATCATTGTAGGAGGGCATTCAAAAGGTGGTAATTTAGCAGTATACGCTGCAACGTTTTGTAATGATGAAATCAAGAAAAGAATTAAAATAATCTATAACGAAGATGGTCCTGGTTTTGATGATGATATTGTTCAAACAGTAGAATATCAAAAAATGATTCAAAAAGTACACACCTATATTCCTCAATCTTCTGTAATTGGTAGATTATTAAATCATCAAGAAACATATGTAGTAGTTCAAAGTACAGCAAATGGAATTATGCAACATGATTTATATAGTTGGCAAGTATTGGGGAGTAAATTTGTTTCCATGAAAAATGTAACTGATAAAAGTTTGCTAGTTGATAAGACTATTAAAGAATGGGTAAAAACTGTACCTGCTGATCAAAGAGCACAAGTAGTAGAGGTATTATTTGAGATTATAAATTCTACAGATGCGACTACTTTGGAAGAACTTTCTAATAAGAAGATAGCTACTGCTAGATTATTGATTAAAAATTACCAAAACATAGATAGCGAAAATAAAGTTCTTATTTCAAAGGCACTACATTCCTTGTTAGGCATTGTTAAAGAAAACGTTATGATGAATATTTCAAATAAAAATAGCAAGAAAAGTAAAAAGGTAAAATCTTCAAAACTTGAAATTAAGATTTAAATATGGTATAATGAAGGGTACAAATCTGCTGATAGCAGAGAAGACATAGGAGGTTTTAACAACATGAAATTTTTGACAACAAGCGAAATCAGGGAACAGTTGGACAAAAAGGAAGGACCGGACAAAATCGAACTGATACGTTCCTATCTAGTGCTTGGCAACCTTATGTCCCAGTTAAGCAATGAGGATCAGGAATTGGTCACATCTATGTGGGCAGACGGTCGCCTCAATTACAAAACGCTGAACAAGGAAGATGTTCAGACTGACCCTGATCTGCAGGAACTTTTGAAGCACTTGAGTGAAGAAGATCGCTGCCTTATCATTTCCATATGGAAAGATGGTATCTTGAACCGTGAGGAAATGTGGGCTCTGCTTCGCTTGAGAGGATAAACCTCGACACTGCCGACAAGTACAACGGCAGCCCCACTTCGGTGGGGTCTTTTTTTAATTTCAAAATTTTTTTCAAAATGTCACTTACTTGTCACTTTAACTATCGTATAATAAAATCAACAAAGTGAAGAAAGGATAAAAAACATGGAAATTTTGAGAGTTGAAAATTTAAGTAAAGTTTATGGAAAAGGAGCAGCTAAAGTGGTAGCACTTGATAATGTTTCTTTTAGCATTGCAAAAGGAGAGTTTGTAGCAATTGTAGGAGCATCGGGAAGTGGAAAGTCTACCTTATTACATTTAATTGGTGGAGTAGATAGACCAACAAGTGGAAAAGTATTTATTGATGGAAAAGATATTTATGGATTTAATGATGATGAACTTGCTATATTTAGGAGAAGACAAGTGGGACTCATTTATCAGTTCTATAACTTAATACCTATTTTAAATGTAGAAGAAAATATTACACTTCCACTTAGTCTAGATAATCGTAAAATTGATTCGAAAAGATTAAACGATTTAATTCAGTTATTAGGTCTAGAAAGTAGAAAAACACATTTACCAAATGAATTATCAGGAGGGCAACAACAAAGAACCTCTATTGGAAGAGCAATGATAACCAATCCGGCTATTATTTTAGCAGATGAGCCTACTGGAAATTTAGATTCTAAATCAAGCGATGAAATTGTAGAATTATTAAAGAAATCAAATAGAGATTACAAGCAAACTATTGTGATGATTACACACAATATGGAAATTGCTAAAATAGCGGATAGAATTATCAAAATTGAAGACGGAAAAATTGTAGAAGATATGTAGGAAGGAGAGATTTGCTCAAGATGAAGATATTAAATAAAGTGTCACTTAAAAATTTAAAGTTAAATAAAAAGAGAACCATTAGTACAGTCATTGGAATTATCCTTTCTACTGCTCTGATTTGTGCAGCTTGTACATTAGCAACCAGCTTTCAAGCGACTTTAGTACAAAATGCGATTAATGAAACAGGATATTATCATTTGTCATTAGAGAACCTTACTTTAAATGATATTGAAACCATAAAGAATAACAGAGATGTCAAAGAAATTTTTAGTGTTTTACAAGAAGGATATGGCATTTTGTCAAATGGAACCAATAAAGACAAACCATATTTGAAATTATGTTCTATGAATGAAGATACCTTTCAGAAACTAAACTTTGAATTAGAGGAGGGAAGATTTGCACAAAATAATGGAGAAATTGTGATTTCTCGCCATATTGAAACAAATGGAGAAGTAAAATATAATATAGGAGATACTATTACCATAGAAGTAGGAAAAAGAGAAAGTTTAGATGGATTTGAATTGCATCCGGGAAATCCGTATGATGTGGAAGCAGGAGAACATATTGTCAACCCACAAAAAAGAACTTTTAAGGTGGTAGGAGTTATCAAAAGACCTAATACCAGTTTTGAGAATTACAGTGATGTGGGATATACTGTCATTACAACTGGTGATGCAAGTAGTCCTAATGGAAAAATAGAAGGATACATTGCTTTAAAAGATCCAAAAGAATATGAAACGTCTATTCCACAGATGTTAGGTGTATCTAGTATGAGAATAGTACAAGAAAATAGTACACCAATGAAATATGATGTATCTGCTATTAACCATGAATTACTTAGATGGGAGGTATTTGCTTTTAGTGATAATACTCTTGCTATGTTATATAGTGTGATTGTAGTGGTGGTTATTATTATCTTATTTACAAGTGTATTTTGTATTAGAAATTCATTTGCTATTTCTACTACAGAAAAGATTAAAATGTATGGTATGCTTTCTAGTATAGGTGCTACCAAAAAGCAAATTAAGAAAAGTGTTATATTTGAAGCATTAATGCTTGGATTAGTTGGAATTCCATTAGGAATTTTATCAGGAATATTAGCAGTGTGGGTATTACTGCAAATAGTTAATTCTTTATTAGGACCGGGAGCATTACTTGCTTATACAGATGGAATTTTGTTTAAAGTTTCTATTATTCCAATTATTCTATCCATAGTTCTTGGATTCTTAACAGTATATTTATCAGCTATGTCTTCGGCTAAAAAAGCAAGTAAAGTAAGCCCAATAGAACAGTTAAGAAATGCAAAGGATATTAAAATAAATAGCAAAAAATTAAAAACACCAAAAATCATCTCAAAAGTGTTTAAAGTAGGTGGGGTATTAGCGTATAAAAATCTAAAAAGAAGCAAAAAGAAATATAGAACTACTGTTGTATCTTTAGCAGTAAGTATTAGTATTTTCATTGCTATGAATGCATTTTTACACAATGCCTTAGGAATGGCAGGAAGATATTATGAAGATTATGATTACAATATTGTCATTTCTACCCAATACCCTCATGTAATAAGTGAGGAAGAATTAAGTCAGATAAAAGCTGTGGGAAATATCAAGGAAAGCTATGTTCTTTATGAAAGTATGAAAAATTATATAGAGATTTCAGATTTAGATAAAGTAGTTTATCAAGATGAGATATCAGAAGAAATTAAAATGGATCCAAAAACGGGGAATGCTATTTTAGATAGTAAAGGTGATGTAATTACAACTGGTAGAAAATATATGGGGTTAGAAGTAGTAGCCTTAGATAGTGAGTCTTTTGCAAGTTATGCTAAGAAAATAGGGAGTTCTTATGAAAAAGTAAAAGGCACAGGAATTTTATGTGATACGTATGCCTATTATGAAAATAGTGTAGGAAATACGATAGAAGAAAGAGTGTATAACTATAAAAAAGGAGAGAATATTGTAGGAAGCTATAACAAAAAAGAAGTTAGTATTCTAGTAGGAGAGATTAGTAAAATAAAGCCTTATGGATATGAAAATTATAGTTATCACGGTGGATATCTTGTAGTAGAATATGGAAAACATTCAGAATTCAATTTTGAACCTAAATTTGTTACGATAGAGTCTGATAAGCCAGAGCAAGCATCAAAAGAAATTGAAAAGCTAAACCTTAGTATTCATGTTAGAAATATGGAAGAAGAAGTACAAGGGGAAAGGTCAATGGTAATTGTGATTAACATCTTCTTGTATGGATTTATCACAGTGATTAGCTTAATTGGAGTAACGAATATCTTTAATACGATTACTTCGAATATGGAATTAAGACAAAAGGAATTTGCTATGCTAAAAAGTATTGGTATGACGAAAAGGGAATTTAATCGAATGATTAATTTAGAAACTGTATTTTATGGTACGAAATCTTTGATTTATGGAATTGTTTTGGGACTTTTAGCAACATTTGCATTATATAAATCATTTGCTGTGAAAATAGATAGTGGAATGTATGTTCCAGTAAATGCAATTATGATTTCAGTAGTTTTAGTATTTATTTTAGTTTTTGTGATTATGAGATATAGCTTAGGAAAAATTAATAAACAAAATACAATAGAGACGATTAGAAATGAGAATGTGTAGAAAAATATTATAAGAAGTAAAAAATGAATAATTCTAAAAAGTAGAACCAAAGATAATGGTTCTACTTTTTACTAGGATTAACCCTAAAATTTGAAATTTTTTTGTGAATTTGATAATATATAATGTGTAAGGAGAGAACGTATGCAAATCTTATTAGTTGAAGATAATGAAATGGTGGCAAAGGGATTAATTTATTCATTGGAACAAAAGGGATATCAAATTATTCATAAAACCAATGTGAAAAGTACAATAGAGTTTTTAGAAAATCAAGATGTAGAATTGGTAATATTAGACATTTCCCTTCCAGATGGTAACGGATTTAATTTATATCAAAAAACAATAAGTTACAAAAAAATACCAACTATTTTTTTGACAGCAAAAGATGAAGAAGATGATATTGTAAAAGGATTAGAATTGGGAGCAGAGGATTATATTACTAAACCATTTTCTACAAAAGAATTAATTGCTAGAATTCAAAAAGTTTTGTTGCGTCAAAAGAAAAATACTATTATAACAGTTCAAAATATTGAATTTGATTTAGATAAAATGGTAGTGTATAAGAATAAACAGGAACTTATTCTTACTAGCTTAGAGATAAAGATATTGCATTTACTGTTTTTAAATCTAAATAAAGTAGTGACGAGAAATGATATTATTGATAAAATATGGGAATGGACAGGAAATGATGTGAATGACAATACAATTACAGTATATCTAAAGAGAATTAGAGAAAAATTAGATACTGATATTATAAAAACAATAAAAGGAATTGGATATCGTATTGATACAAATTAAAGAGGAGATAAAAATGAAAAATAAAACAGAATTAAAGAAGGCTTTTATTGTAAGTGTAATTATTATTGCTAGCTTTTTCATTCTTTTTGCTATATTGTATCAAATACAATATCAAACTTATACAAAACATTTTAATGAAAAGTTGAATGTTATTATTGTAAAATTGCAAGAGAAGTATCCGAATTTAACATCAAATGATATTATGAGTATTTTAAATAGTACAGAAGAAGCGGAGATAGACTTGTTAAGACAATACGGAATAGATTTAAAACAAGATGCTATTCTTTTAAAGAATAATAATGCTCATCAAAATTTTTTGCTAACAAACCTTATTTTACTTAGTGGATTCGGAATTTCTTTGTTATTTGTTTTTACATTATATAACCATAAGAAGAACAAGAAATTAGTAGAAATTACAAATTATATTGAACAAATTAATCATGGAAATTATAGCTTAGATATTGATGATAATACAGAAGATGAATTATCTATTCTCAAAAATGAAATTTATAAAACAACCATTATGTTAAAAGAAGTTGCCGAAAATGCTAGAAATCAAGAAATTAGTCTCAAAAATTCTCTAGAAGATATTTCACATCAATTAAAAACACCACTTACTTCTATTATGATAATGTTAGACAATATGATAGACAATCCAGAAATGGATAAACAGACAAGAGAAGAATTTATTAAAGATTCTAAAAAGGAAATTACCAATATTCATTTTCTAGTACAAGCTCTTTTAAAACTTTCAAAGTTTGATGCGGGTACTATTCAATACCGCAATCAAATAATTAATGTGAAAGATTTAATCGAAGAAGCAACACAAAAGGTATCTGTTTTAAGTGATTTGAAAAATGTAACTATTCAGATACAAGGAAATGATGAAGATACTATTTGTTGTGATGATAAATGGCAAGTTGAGGCAATTACCAATTTATTGAAGAATGCAATAGAATATTCTGAGAATGCAGGTAAAATAGAAGTTAATTATATACAAAACAAATTATATACTCAAATAAAAATTAAAGATTATGGCAAAGGAATTGAAAGCAATGATTTACCACATATTTTCGAGAGATTCTATAAAGGTATAAATTCTTCTAAAGATAGTGTTGGAATTGGTTTGGCACTTGCTAAAAAAATTATTGAAAAGAATAATGGCAGGATTTTTGTGGAAAGTGAATTGGGAAAGGGGACAACTTTTATTGTTCGATATTTTAGATAATTGAATATTGTAAAAAATGATTAAATATGATAATATTCGATTATGAGAAAGGAAAATGAAAATGGCAGTATTTAAATGTAAAATGTGCGGTGGTTACTTAAATTGCAATGATATAGATACAGTTGTAACTTGTGAATATTGTGGTGTAAAGCAAACCACTCCAACTTTTGACGACAATAAAGAACATATTGTATATATTGATAGCAAAAATGTGCAGGCTTTGATTGATAGAGGAAATATGGCTTTAGAGGATAAAGAATGGGAAAAGGCAGAGAAATATTTTGAACAAGCATTAAATATAGATTCTCGCTCTGGAGCAGCATATTTAGGCAAATTTCTAAAAGAGTGCCATTGCGAAAATTTAGAAAGGTTAAAAGATAATCTTCTAAATAAATATGACCATGACCATACACAAAAATTAGTGATGTATAATGAAGGCAAAGTGCAAAAAGATATTGATAAAATAGCACGAAAATATATTATTCCAAACTTTTTAAGTTTTAATATTGATGGACAATTTAACACTTCTTATCATTCTGTATTGAATAGTAGAAGAGGTAATTACAAAAATCTCTGTAATTATTTAGAAAACAATCAAAATCTGAATAAAGCATATCGATTCCTAGAAGAAACGGAAAAAACATCTATAGAAAAGATAATTGAAAGTATAAAGAAGGCACTTCAAGATAAAATTGATTCTTCTCAAAAAGAAGATGAAGCTTGTATAGAAAATCTACAAAAGCAATATCAAGAACATTTGAAAACGTGTGAAGAGAACTTTATAAAAGAATATGAGAAAGCTAATGTTCAAAGAGAAAAAGAATATCAAGAGGCATGTCAAAAAAATAATAGAGAAGAAAATATCGCAAACTATGTAGATAGTAAGATAAGGTTTGAAAGATTAACTGATTATAAAGATGCAGCAACATATGCAAAGAGATTCAAAGATAAGATAAAAATAGTCAAAAGAAAAAGAGCTATCAAAACAACTATTTTTGTTATGATTGGATTTATTCTTTTTTATATCCTTGTCTTTGCAACTGCAGCGCATCAAACTTCTAGTACATATAATGAAGCAATTCAATTGCTAGAAAATCAAGAATATGATAAGTCACTAGAACTTTTTACTTCTTTGAATGCTTATAAAGATAGCAAAGAAAAAGTAGAATATATCAAAGAAATACTAAATAAAAAATAAAAGGAGAACCAAAATATGAAGAATTATTTTTTTACATCAGAAAGTGTAACAGAAGGACATCCAGACAAGCTATGTGA
>CAJUSU010000003.1:0-4411 GCA_910589185.1 uncultured Clostridia bacterium | reverse complement strand
CATCTCAGATAGCATTTTAGATGAATGCTTAAGACAAGATGAGAATTCAAGAGTGGCAGTTGAAACTTTTGCAGCAAATAATACAATTACAATTGCAGGACAAATTTCAACAAATGCTAAATTGAATGTAGACGAGTTAGTTCGAAATCGAATTAAAGAAATTGGGTTTGATAATAGTGAAACAGATATGGATTACAGAACTTGTGAAATTCATACAGATATTACAAAACAGAGTCCAGATATTGCTATGGGAGTTGATGTTGGAGGAGCAGGAGATCAAGGAATTATGTTTGGTTATGCTTGTGATGAAACTGAAAGCTATATGCCTTACGCTATTGATATGGCACATAAATTAGCAAGAAAACTAACAGAAGTACGAAAGAATGGAACCATTCCGTATTTAAGACCTGATGGAAAAACACAAGTAACAGTAGAATATGAAGATGATAAACCAAAAAGAATTGAAACAATTTTAATTTCTACACAACATCAAGATACTGTTAGTGTAGAAGAAATAAAAAAAGATTTAATTGCTAAAGTAATTGAACCTACCGTTCCTCAAAATATGATAGATGAGAACACCAAAATCTATGTAAATCCTACTGGAAGATTTGTTATTGGTGGACCTTTAGGAGATACAGGGCTTACAGGAAGAAAAATTATTGTAGATACTTATGGTGGATATGCAAGACATGGTGGTGGATGTTTTTCAGGAAAAGATGCAAGTAAAGTAGATAGAAGTAGTGCCTATATGCTACGCCATATTGCAAAAAATATAGTGGCAAATGGATATGCTAGAAAATGCGAAATTCAGACAGCTTATGCTATTGGAATGAAAGAACCATTATCCATTTGTGTGAATACTTATGGAACAAGCCAAAAGACAGAAGAAGAACTAGTAGCACTAATTAAAGAAAAGTTTGACTTAACGCCAGATGGCATTATTCAATATTTAGATTTAAAAAAACCAATTTATACTCAAACAACCAATTATGGACATTTTGGTAAAGAAAATTTGCCTTGGGAAAAGATTATTGAAATATAAAAGGGAGTCCCCCTTCACTCCAATGTACACATAGAGTGAAGGGGGACTATTGGTAGACAATCTAAAAACCGCGTTTTTTCAAATTCCGAACTGTCCATACATTCTGGTTTTTCTTCTGCTTAGGGTGCCGTTTCTGTCCATTTTCGTCTTCGATTTCTTTCACTTTGGAAGAAATCCCATAAGACTTGGGCTCACTGGCTTCCACTATTTGTAGAAGAAGAGTTCCTGACAGTTTCTTTGTTCGGAGAATGGTGTAACCCTCAAGTCCTTCCAAAACGATATCTCTGCCTTTAGAAATGTTAGGCAAAGTCAAGATATATCCCCATTCTTCTGGGGTTACAGCTTGATTATTTCGCTTTTGAGGTCTGAGACACCATTTGTCCTTTTGGGTTACAGGTCTTTTTTCCAGGTCTTTGACTGCATACCGCCTGGGCTTACATGGTTGCTTTGTTTTTTTCTTAGACATAGCCCTTCAACTCCTTTTCCATAAAGTGAATAAATTATACCATATTATGTTAAATTATGCAATGAAAATTATTTTATTTTGGTTCTTGATTTACAAAATGATTTGTGATATAAAATTGAGAGTAATAAAGAAAGCAAAAGAGATGTTGAAAGGAAGTATTGAAAATGGAAGTAAATGAAGAAAAAAGAGTAAAATTTATGGAGAATGCAGGCAAAAGAGTCAATAAAGTTATGCATGACATTCAAATTTTAGAGCCAATGGCAAGAAGTAGTGTTTATGATTTTACAAAAGGTGATGTAGAAGAAATGTTTTTAGCTATGCAAGAATCTTTAAATACTGCCAAAGCTGAATTCGAGAAAAAATTTGAAGAAAAAACAAAGGCAGAAAGAAGACTATTTTCTTTTGGAACAAATGTAATACCAGTTGCAGAAAACAATAATAATACATCAAATGCTATACAAGCACCAAATAATGTTCAAAACGTAGATACAGTTGTAATAAATGCAAACGTTGGAGATATTACAGATATAGAATTATAGAAAATAAGGAATAATTCAGTTGAAGCATACTGAGTTGTTCCTTTTTGGTTATTTAGAATTTATCAACCTCTCTTTGAATATAATATATTAAGAAATTCTAAATTCACACAAAAAACACATAAGAACAATAAAGAAGTAACAAATAAGGGATAGAATAACAAACATGGAAGGAGGAGATTCAAACAGAAAGTTTAAAAATAAAAAATGAAGAGGTGCAATTAGAAGGGCTGATACCAATTCAAGTAAAGGATAAGACTTTTGAAACGTTAATGTCAGTGTATCAAATAGCGCTAAACCAAGTAGTGGAAGAATTAGAACAAATAAAATTTGGGATGAATAGAATTTATGGTTATGAAATCATTAACCATATTACCTCTAGAATAAAAACACCAGATAGTATCATCAAAAAGATGAGAAAGAAGAATTATAAATTAAACTACCAAAACTTAGTTTATAATATCAATGATATTGCAGGTGTTAGAGCAATATGTCCAACCAAGAGTAACATAGAGAGTCTTGTAAGTATTATTAATCAATTACCCAATATAAAAGTGGTAAAGGAAAAAGATTATATTACAAAGCCAAAAGAAAGTGGGTATTCGGGATATCATTTAATTGTAGAAGTACCGATTCAAGTAGAAGAAAAAATACTTCCAGTGAAAGTGGAAATTCAATTAAGGACTATGGCAATGGACTTTTGGGCAACAAACGAACATAAAGTAAAATACAAAACAAATAAAAAAATATCAAATTTGGACTCTAAGAAAATGGTTTTTTATGCAAAAATATTAAACTTTATGGATAAAAAGATATCGCGTATATATCAAAAACAATTCGAATAGGATAAAATTTAGTAATATCAACACTTTAGGACACAATCCTTGAACTGACAGGTCAGTTTGAGGATTTTTCCTTTATAATATGATATACTTGTAACAATAGTTCAAAAGAAAGGGGAGTATGATAGTAAAATATCATACAAAAATGAAATGGAAAAAATCTTTGAAGCTACTGAATTTAAGAATATTAAAGAAATTCTTTATCATTCAGCAAAAGTTTATGCTAAAAATATTGCGTTTACCATTAAACATAAAGAAGAAAAGAAAGTTAGTTATGAAGATGTAACTTATGAAAGATTATTGAAAGATGTTAATAAATTAGGAACAGCTTTTTATAACATGGGACTAAAAGCAAAGAGAATTGCTGTTATTGGTAAAAATAGATATGAATGGGTCATTTCTCATTTAGCTAATTTATTAGGTGGAATGGTGTCAGTTCCATTAGATAAAGACTTACAATATGAAGAGTTAGAAACTTCACTTATTAGAAGTAAAGCAGATTGTATTATCTTTGATGAGAAACTAACTCAGACGATAAAGCAAATTCAAGAAAACAATAATACTTCTTTAACAAACTATGTTTGTATGGGAGAAGTAGAGGGCTTTGAGTCTGTCAAAGACCTTTTAGAAAAAGGAGAAGAGTTATTAGAACAAGGACAAAATGAATACCTTAATGCTAATATTGATGAAAATGTAATGAATATTTTGCTATTTACATCTGGCACTACTTCTCAGTCAAAAGCAGTTATGTTATCACAAAAAAATATTGCTTCTAATATTTATGCAATGCAATGTGTAGAAGATATTAGGTCAACTGATACCAATATTGCTTTTTTACCATTTCATCATATCTTTGGTTCAACTTGTATGATTATGATGCTTGCTTGCGGTGTGAAGACAGTATTTCCGGATGGTTTAAGATATATTAAACAGAACTTAAATGAGTATAAAGTAAGTTTGTTTGTTGGTGTTCCTGTATTAGTAGAAGCTATTTACAAAACCATTATGAAAGAAATTGACAAGCAAGGCAAAACAGGTCTAATTCGATTTGCCAAAGGACTTAGTAAGTTCTTATTAGTCTTCCATATTGATGTAAGAAGAAAGCTTTTTAAACAAATTATTGATGCTTTAGGTGGTGAACTTAGACTTATTATTTCAGGGGGTGCACCAGCAGACCCTCAAATTTCACAAGGTTTTAATGACTTGGGAGTATATACTCTTCAAGGTTATGGTTTAAGTGAAACTTCTCCTGTTATTGCAGCAGAAAATGCGAAATTGACTCAAAATGGTTCTGTAGGAATTCCTATGATAAACGACACCATAGAAGTAGTCAACCAAGATGAAAATGGTATTGGAGAAATTAGAGTAAAAGGTCCTAATGTTATGCTAGGCTATTACGAAATGCCAGAATTGACAGCAGAAGTATTAAAAGATGGCTGGTTTTATACAGGAGACTTGGCTACGATTGATGAAGATGGATATATATTTATAACTGGTAGAAGTAAAAATGTTATAGTTACAC
>CAJUSU010000002.1:69703-102521 GCA_910589185.1 uncultured Clostridia bacterium | reverse complement strand
CATGTATATATTCCTTCTGTTGTTGCTGTGTTTCCACTAGTTCCATTAATAGCTTCTATGGTTGTTTTGGTTGATGCACCATCTGTTGTATTACTCGTACATCCTGTCACTGCATAAACACTTGCCACTTTATTTCCATTTGCTTTTGTTGTACTTGTTCCTCCACTTAGAAGGTTGGCATTATTAATTGTGATTTCTTTCCCATTTTGTCCATATTTACTTTGGCTTAGGTATGTTACTGCTCCCCATTCACTATTTTTCATTAAATGGCTATCTGTAGAGCTACTTAATCCATAGATATTTCCACCGCTTGTTAATGTTCTTGACACATTATAGGCATCTCCAATTGAAATATAGTTCATAGCATATGTGCTTCCTTGGAATACTGGATAACTAATTTTTGTATCTGTTGTTCCGTAAATTCCATCTAACCAGTTTCTAGCTGTATCCCATTTATCACTACTTCCACTTTCTGTTGCTTGAATATATACTTGTCCATTTTGATTATTTGTATAACTTACACTTGTTTTCTTATTTGGCGCTGTATTATTTCCTGTTGGGAACCCTGCTTCAAATTTTGCTACCCATATTCCTGTTAATTCTTTATCCCAACCACCGTTTGAATATCCTATACTTGTTTCGTTTGTAAATGCTGGGTGTACAGTATAATCTGTTGTTGTATCTGGTACTTCATTTGCACTTTTCATTCTTTTTGCTGTTCCTGTTGTTCCATCTGCTTTATAGTATTCATCTGTATTTCCTATTAAGAACACAACATCAATTGTTTGTCCTGTTATTTTATATGCAAATCTTGGTATCCATACCCACATACTTCCATCTTGTGTTTTGGCATTTGCCCACTTTCTGGTTTCGTATGTTTCTCCATATTCATACCAGCTATCGTCATTTGCATCGGTTACCACGGCTTCACCCTTTTTACTATCTGTTGGCATTTCAAATTTAATTGGTGTCATTCCTGCTAATATTTGTGGTGAATTTACTTTTTTGTCTTCATTGTAACTTGGTACAAGTGTACCACTCCACAATTCTTCAAGGGCTATTTCATATTTTTTTCCTGTTGGTGTTAAGCTTTTTATGGTACCATCTTTGTTTTTGTTAATAGTTCCATATTTTGTTAACACTCCTTCAATATCTGCTTGTGTTATTGCAGAATCTTGTACTCCTTTTGATGCTTCTAATGCAAATAAATCCATTCCTATTTGTTCTTTTATTTGCGCTTCTTCTGTTCGTTGCTTTGCTTCTTGTGCTTTTGCAAAAATTCCATTATCACTTATGACATAGTTAATGGTAATTCCTGCTAAAATAAGTAATACTACAATTGTTACAACTAAAGCAACTAAGGTAATTCCTTTGTTTTTGTTTACCATCTTTTGTTCCTCCTCTTTCTATTAAAATGTGACTTTAATTCACATTTTTCGTTTATTATATATTAGTTTTATTCACAGTTCAAGTATTTTTCATTAATTTTATTCACTTTTTTATATCATTCTTTTAATGGTATTATATTTTTATGATATATCATTCATAATATAGATAAGTGAGGATTTTAAAATTGCTAATTACTAGTGAAGAAATTTTGAAAAATTTAGGACCAAAAGTAAAAAAAGCAAGAATCGCAAAGAAATATACCCAAGAGTATGTTGCAGAACATATCAATATTTCTATCGATTTGCTTAGAAATATAGAAAATAGTAGAAATATCGGAAGTATTACTACTTTATTAAACTTGTGTAATTTGCTTGATATAACAATGGATGACTTATTTGTTGATTTTTTAAGACTTTCTAATCATTCTATAGATGATACTTTATATCAGTATTTTAAAAATATTTCAAAAGAAGATAAAGAATTGCTGAAAAAAATTATTATCCATTTAGATAAAAATTATTAAAGTGTCAGTAAAAGGATATCTATTCCTTTACTAACACTTTCTTATTTTTATACTTCTCTTAATTTTACAATTAATCTTTGTTTTCCATAATTGGTACAGGTAATTAAAGTAAGCTCTCTTTTGCCATTTGTTAACTGACTTGTACAAGATGTATCAGTTGGCTCTACTACACGTTTGTCATATACTTTGTATTTTATTTTTTGTCCAGATAAATCAGTTAATTCTGCAATATCTCCATTTTTTAATTTATGAAGCTTGCCAAACATAATTCCACTTTCGTAATAATGTCCTACAATACAATAATTTCCCACTTCATTTGGTTGTGGTCCCCAATATTTATTAATGGAAACATATAATAAATCTGGCGAAGTCTCTGAAAGTACAGGATACTCAATACCAATTTTTGGTATTTTTAGCACCGCTTCTGTTGTATATTTTACTCCATCTTTTGAAGTATATGTAGCAGTATCAATCTTAGGCTTTGTATTTCTTTCACTTGTGTGCTGTTGTTCTTGTTCTTTATTTAAAATAACAACAATGACATCATTATCTGCTTTTTTTACAGTAGTATCTTCTCGGTTATATTCTAACTGTGCTAAAATTTCTTGTGAGACCTGAGCAGTTTTGCTCCTGTCATATTCTGCATATACATAATAGGAAAATAAAAGGCAAACTAAAAATACAGACAAAAAGAACTCAATTTTGTAAATCACTTTTTTTCTTTTTAGTTCTGGCGTAACATATAATTTTTCTGTTGCTAAAATCTGATTCATTTTACTACTCCTTTCTTTCCTAATAGTACAGTTTTTATTATACCATATTGCTATTTGTTTTTGAAGTATCTTGTTAAAAAATTTTTTTGAAAATATTACCAAGTAAATTTGACAACCCCTTAAAAAGCTTATATACTTATACGTGTATAAGAAGGAGAATGTTATGTCTGTTTTAGAAGAAACTAAGTTTTTGATGAAAAAATATCATATTACTGCTAATAAAAATTTAGGACAAAATTTTTTAATTGATGATGAAGCTGTTGATACTATTGTATCTTCTGCCCAGATTAATACGAATGACTTAGTCATTGAAATTGGTCCTGGGCTTGGAACTCTAACTGCTAGATTATTAGAAAAAGCTGGTAAAGTAATTGCGATTGAATTAGATGATAAAATGGTAACAATTTTGGAAGACCGTTTCCAATTTTATGATAATTTTGAATTAATCCATCAGGATGTATTAAAAGTAGATTTAAAACAAAAAATAGAGGAAAATAAAGCTAATATTTCTAGTGTTAAAATAGTAGCAAACCTGCCTTATTATATTACTACTCCTATTATTATGAAATTATTAGAGGAGCATTTACCAATAGAAAGTATTACTGTAATGGTACAAAAAGAAGTAGCAGATAGATTAACAGCTATTCCGGGTAAAAAAAATACAGGTGCTATTACTTACTGTGTTTCTTATTATTGTGAAGCTGAAGAAGTCTTATTAGTTCCTAATACTTCTTTTATACCTAGCCCTGAAGTAAATTCGGAGGTAATTCAACTAAAAGTTAGAAAGGAACCTCCTGTTATTGTAAAAGATGAAGCCTTCTTCTTTAAGATAATTCATGCTAGTTTTATGCAAAGGAGAAAGACTTTGCTAAATGGGCTTGCTAATAGTGGCATTGCTTCTAAAGAAGTTCTAAAAAAGATGCTACACGATTTGCAATTAGATGAAAATACACGTGGTGAAACCCTTGATTTAAATGAATTTGCTAAAATTAGTGATTATCTCACTAATCAATAAGAACTTGAAATAAAAACTATGTCACTTTTATTAGCTATGACATAGTTTTTCTTATATCTTCTTTTATGAATTACTTTTTAGATGTTTCCATATCTTCCATAATTTCTTCTTTTGTCAAACCTGTTATTCTCATAATCTGCTCTAGCGTAAGTTCTTCTTCTAACATCTTTCTAGCATCTTCTAATTTTGCCTTTTTTTCGCCCTCTTTTATACCTTCTGCTTTTCCTTCTTGTCTTCCCTCTTGTCTTCCTTCTTGTCTTCCTTCTTTTATTCCCTTTTCTCTGCCTTCTGCTCTACCTATTTCTAGTCCTTCCTCTCTTCCTAGTTTTAAACCTAGTTCTCTTCCATCTCTTTCTGCTTCATACATAAGCTGTTCATGGTCTCTTTGTGCTAAGTCTGCCTTTAGCGCCATTCTTCTCAATAAATCATCTTGACTAATCTTATCTAGCTCTTCTTTTGCTTCTTTAATATCTTCGTTTTCTTCCATTATTTCAGCTACCTCCTTATTTTCTGGGTTATCTAAAAACATCATCCATTGTAGTATTTCATCTTGTTTATTGTTTTCATACTCTTGAATTGCTTTTGACATCTCAATTATATTTAACTCACAGAAGCTTGTCAAGATTATTTCTTTATATTTCTCTTCTCTCAATTGCCACTTTGTATGTGCCTTATGTATTCCTCTAAACTGTTTTATCTCATCATCAACAATAATGATACTAATGGTTTTTCTAAGCCCTTTATATTTTTGACCTATTTTTAGATTTGCTACATACATTTTTGCCCAATAATATAAAAAACGTTCTATCATCTTTTCATGTGTAGACAATTGAATTTCTATATCACATTCTATGTTGTCATTAATTACCGCTCTTAAATCCACTCTACCATTTTTACTTTCCTTATTGTCATTTACTAAGTCTTTTCCCTTATCCAAATCTAATTTGTGTATTTTGATTTTCAAAATATCCTCTAACATTGCTTTTGTAATTCTTTCTTTGCCTCTCCCAAATAGTGCTTGAAACACCACATCATTCTTAGGTTGTAATATTCCTTTCTTTTCATAATTTTCCATTACCATAAATACCTCCAATAATATAAAATTTTATATTGATAGGCAAAAGACATTACAATAAATTATTTTCTATTTATTTTTATGGGGAAATTTTTAGGAACGATATCTGATATTAATTTTAAGAGATTTTTTAAATATTTAAAAATAAACTTTCTGAACATAAAAATTTTAAGATAAAAATTAAAGAAATTGTAAAGCCTTTCGGCTAAAAATATAATGAATTTATCTTATATTATCTCTCGCCATATTACAAGAAAAATCGTGTGATTTTTTTCGACATTATTCTACATATCAACATATTAGCCCTTTCTTTCATATACTACTTTATATATGGAAAAAGGAGGAAAGTATGAAAATAGGATTATGTTTGGCTCGGTGGAGGTATAAAAGGAGCTGCACATATAGGGGCTTTAAAAGCATTTGAAGAAGAAAATATACATTTTGATTATATTTCTGGAGCTTCTTCAGGAAGTATTGTAGCATCATTATATGCCTGTGGATACACTGCTGATGAAATCTACGCATTATTTCAAAAATATGCTAAAAAAATAAAGTATGTGGAATGGAAAAATATCTTGAAACTAATTGTAGGGCTAATTTTTAAAAGACAAATTGTAATTGATGGTTTAAATAGTGGAAAGTCTATAGAAAAGATAGTAGAAAAAGCATGTTTAGAAAAGGATATCTATAATATAAAAGATGTCACTAAAAATCTCATTATTTCTAGTGTAGACTTAGATGATGGAACTGTATATCTTTTTTCATCTATACCAAAAAAGGAAACAAGGCAAAATTATTCTAATAAAATAAAATACATATATGATGCCCCCATTGCCAAAGCAGTAAGGGCTAGTTGTAGTTTTCCTCGGAGTTTTTTCACCATGTGATTACCAAGGCTATAAATTAGTAGATGGTGGAATTAGAGAAAATGTTCCTTGGAAAGAATTAAAAGAAAATGGAGTAGATAAAGTCATTAGTATCGTCTTTCCTAAGAAATTAAAATGTAAAGAAAATAAGAATATTATTGATGTCATTAGTGGTTCTATAGAATTAATGGGACAAGAGCTTTCTAATTATGAATTGGAAGGTGCAGACTATTTACTAAAAGTTACTACTGTTAACACTCCTCTTTTAGATACTAGTAAAATGGACTATTTTTATCAAAGAGGATATGAAGAGACTAAGAAAAGGATAAAAGAAATTATTGCAATCTCTTAAGGCATAAAAAATATATCACTTTACTAATTGTGATATATTTTTTTATGCTTGGTGTTACTCTTCTAATCCGAAACTAACACCTAATGCATTATTAATTCGATTAATAATTTTCTCGTCATCAATATGTCCTATTTTTTCTTTTAAGCGGCTTTTATCTATGGTTCTAATTTGCTCTGTCAACACTACTGATTCAGCCTTTAATCCGCTTTGTTCTGGTTCTATTTCTATATGAGTAGGTAGTTTTGTTTTTCCTGTTTGTGAAGTAATTGCTGCTGCAATGACTGTTGGACTATGTTTATTTCCTACATCATTTTGAATAATAAGTACTGGTCTTACACCACCTTGTTCAGAACCAACTACAGGGCTTAAATCTGCATAAAACATATCTCCTCTTTTTACTATCATTTTTCTTCACTCCTAATATTTGTGTATTTAAGGTTTTTATATTGATATATTTTAATATTAGTTTGAAATAAATATAGTTTGAAAAGAGGCTTTCTTTTTAATACTGTGCTATATTATTTTCTTGGAGGCGAAATGCTAATACTTCCTCTTTTTTTAGACTATTCATTTTTATCTCATTATATAATATGTAAACTAGATTTTTTTGGTTCTTATCTTGTACTATTAATTTTTGAATATTTCCTGTGATTCTATCAATGACTAATTTTTTGCTTGCTACATATGGTGTTCTTTGAGAAAGTTCTACTTCCATGATAATTTGATTATTTTCTTCATATAATTTTGTTTTTTCCCCACTGGATTTTGCATTTCTATAATCTTCTATGAAAGAATGGAGCCATACATAATTATCTGTTAAGTAGGGGTAGTTTTCGTATATTGTCGTTAAGTTTAATTTAGAATTATGAATTGTAAGTTTGCTTCCATCATAAATAGTTTCTAACCCCTGAATATTGCTTGGTTCTTTTACTATTTGTTTTTCTATATTAGGACTCACATATTTTTGAGCTAAAAGATACTTTGTTTTGTTTTTATTACTTTCTATTGATACTTCTACTTCTGTTTCATATGAACTAATATTTAAAATATATTCCTCTACTTCTTGTAGAGTTTTGTTATTTAAATTATTTCCAATATTCAAATTTTTATTAGAATTTTTCATAAAAAAAGCAAAAATAATTGCAATAATAATTAAAATTGCCACACTAGTTATAATGATAACTTTCTTATTTAGTTTCATACTTACCTCATTTCTCCTCTTTTTGGTCAAATAAAAAGAGAATATTTCTATTCTCTTTTATCTATATTCATAAACTTTTAAAGTATTCAGTTAAACACTCAATTAGTTCTTTCTTAGTCTCTATGGCATTGATTTTTTGTCTTATACTACTTGCTTCTCTTAAACCTTTTAAATAATATGTCATATGCTTTCTCATTTCTTTTATTCCTGTGCTTTCTCCTAGTTCTTGTACTTGCCATTCGATATGTTCTAATAGCAATTGTAATCGTTCTTGATTGTCAATTTCTTGTATATCATTTTGTGGATTTTTTAAATATTCTTTTATTTGTTTAAAAATCCAAGGATTTCCAATAGATGCTCTTCCTATCATGATTCCGTCTACGCCTGTCTTCTCAAACATCTTTAAGGCATCTTCTGGAGTTTTTATATCACCATTTCCAATTACTGGAATAGAAACTGCTTCTTTTACTTTTTTAATTATTTCCCAGTCTGCTGTTCCTGTGTAAAATTCGTCTCTAGTTCTTCCGTGAATTGCGATAGCAGTTACTCCTGACTTTTCTGCCATTTTAGCAAATTCAATGCAATTGATGTGTTCTTTATCCCATCCTTTTCTGATTTTTACGGTAACAGGAACTGTCGCATTTTGCACAACTGCTTGTATAATTTCTTGTGCTAATTCTGGGTTAAGCATCAATTTACTACCATCACCATTTTTGACCACTTTTGGTGCCGGACATCCCATATTAATGTCTACAATATCTGCAATCATACTAACCTCTTTAGCACTATATGCCATTGCTTCTATATCATTTCCAAAAATTTGCACTGCTATTGGTCTTGTTTCATTTTGCATATTTAATAACTGATTCGTTTTTTTATCTTGGTAAAACAAACCTTTACCACTAACCATTTCCGTATATACTAACCCTGGTTCAAATTTTTCACAAACACGGCGAAATGGCAGGTTTGTAATTCCTGCCATTGGTGCTAGCAAAATATTATTTCTTAATATAACATTTCCTATTTTTAATGGTTTTAAGTACATTTATTACTCCTATTTTTTATACTCTTATACAATCGAGAAGTCCGCTGATAAGCTATCAGCGGACCCTCTTTTGTTTCTTGCGGTGCTCTTCGCATCAAAATGCGCTTGTCTGGGGCTGATACTCTGTTTTAAATAATGACCAGAGCTGTTACTAAAACAGCAAACAGTGTACTCTTGCCCTTACTCATGCCCATTTGCGTAAACGTCTTCCGGCTTCCATGGAATACCTTTGGAATGGCTCTTACAATTTGACGTACCAGCCACCCAATGGCATTGATGATTTTCTTTCCGATGTAACCGATAGCATCAAAAATTCCTTTTAATATGGTAGAACCCATATTTTGAGAAATTCTAACGCCCGCTGCGCTGCAAATCAGCATAATGCCTGCAAGGGTGACGACAATAGGCATCAGTACAATCAAAATTACCTGAAGCCATGCCAGGATTGTCACCGGCAGTTCACGTACCATCGTGAATAGAAAGTACAATGCAATCAACATAATTTTATCCTCCAAGTATTTTTTTATTGATAACACTTTGTAGTGGGAAACAGGGGGATATCTATTCAAAAAGCAAAACTGCTTACTTTATTATATCATATTTTATACTTATTTTCAAATTACTCTACAAATAGCGTTCTTTGTCTGTGTGAACTAATATTTAATAAAATTGCAATTAAAATCAAATTTGTTAATAGTGAACTGCCTCCATAACTTACAAATGGTAGTGGAATTCCCGTAATTGGCAGAAGTCCCATAGTCATACCAATATTCTCCAACATATGGAAAAAGAAAATCCCTGTAATTCCTGCTGCAATGTAAGAACCGACATCATCTTTTGCAGTCTTTGCTACTTTAATGGACTGTATTAGCAAGACCACATATAATATAATAATAGCTGCACCTCCTACAAATCCCATTTCTTCACCTATTACAGCAAAAATAAAGTCTGTTGTTTTTGGATACAAATAGCCTAACTGTGTTTGGTTCCCTTTTAAGATTCCCATTCCAAAAGCCTGCCCTGCACCAATTGCAAGTTTAGACTGTATAATATTATATCCTGCTCCTCTCGGATCTAAATCTGGATTTAAATAAACATCTATTCTAGATTTTGCATGGTCTGGTAAAATAAAGAAGTATGCTAAAGGCACAATAATGACTACTAATAGAGTAGCTATTAAAATATATCTTTTTCGTATTCCAGCTACAAACAACATAAAAATAAGAGCAACCAAGAAGGCTAGTGCTGTTCCATAATCTGGTTGCTTAATAATAATTACAACTGGAACTGCAACCGTTAATATCGTTAATGCTAGTTTCCATATGCGATTTATTTCATCTTTTTCTTTTTTTTGAAGTTTTACCATAACATTCGCTGTAAATAGAATTACTGCTATTTTAGCAAATTCTGCCGGCTGAAAAGAAAAGGGACCAATGGAAAACCAACTAGTGGCGCCATTAATAGGTTCAGTAAATAATACGGCTATTAATAAAAGAATACTAATACCATATAGGAATGGCGATATTTTGCAATAAAAATTATAATCTATTATCATCACAACAATGACAACAGGTATACTAATAACAAACCATAAAGCTTGTTTTTTTAATTCCTCATAATCTAAATTTTGAGTGGCAGAAAATAGTGCTACTAATCCGATTGCAATTAGTAAAAAAGTACATACTAATATTCCCCACTCAATATTTTTTAATATCTTTTTTTTCATTCTTATCCTCACGCATCTAGAAATTTTCTTTTTTGAAAACTTTTCCTATTTTTCATTGTGTTCTATTTCTGCTTTTTCTATGCGCTTATTATTACTTTTTCTTTGCTAGTTGTTTTACCTTTTCTCCCTCATCCTTTTCTACTTTTGTTTTGCTCTCTTTCTCTTTTTCAACCTTTTCAGTTTCTTTTACCTTTTTCTCGGTCTTTTCTTTTTTCTCTGATTCTTTCTTTTCTACTTTTTTCTTTGCTGTTTTTTCTTTTTGTTCTACTTCACTTTCTTTTTGACTAGTTTCTTGTTCACTTTCCTTCTTTTTCTCTACTTTTGCCTCGTCTACATTTTCAACAAGCTTCGAATTATCTTCTTTCTTTTCTTCTACGCTTTTTGGCTCTGTATTATTTATTTTACGGACTTCATTTTTAATAGTAGTAATAGGAATATTTGCATAAAGTGCTGGTGCTCCAACCGTTCCGTCTTCACTAGCTTTGTTAGTTAAGCGAACGTCAATTGCTTTTTCGTCAACTTCAATATATTTTTTGATAACTTCAATAATTTCTTGTTTCATTAATTCTAAGAAGTCAGCTGATACATTGGCTCTATCTTGCATTAATACCAAATGTAATCTTTCCTTTGCTGTATCTGAACTTTCTTTTGTGCTTTCCTTTTTCCCAATGTTCTTAAAGAACTTGATTATATTCTCAAACATATTTGTCCTCCAACTGTCTATTTTCTTATGATATTAAAGTACAAGCACCATTTTAGTGAACAAAGAAATGCTTTATCTTTGCAAAAAAACCTTTATCTTCTCCTGGAATTGTAATTTCAACGTTTTCTCCTAAAATTCTTTGCGCAATTTCTATGTAAGCTTTTCCTGAAGGTGCTTTATGGTTTGTTACCACAGGTTCTCCTTTATTAGTTTGTGTAATGATATATTCATCATCTGGTACAACACCAATTAAATCAATGGATAATAAATCAACAATATCGTCAACTTCCATCATTTCACCCTTTTTGACCATATTTGGTCTTAAACGGTTAATCACTAATTGTGGATTTTTAATTTCCGATGCTTCCAATAATCCAATAATTCTATCCGCATCACGAATTGCAGAAATTTCTGCTGTTGTTACAACAATAGCTCTGTCTGCACCAGCAATTGCATTTTTAAATCCTTGCTCAATTCCTGCTGGACAGTCAATGATAATATAATCAAAATCTTCTTTTAATTTTTCAACTAATTCTCTCATTTGTTCTTCATTTACTGCACTTTTATCTCTTGTTTGGGCTGCTGGAAGTAAGAATAACTCTTCAAAACGTTTATCTTTGATTAAAGCTTGTCTTAATTTGCATTTTTCTTCTACTACATCAACAATATCATATACAATTCTATTTTCTAACCCCATAACAACATCAAGGTTTCTAAGTCCAATATCAGTATCTACTAATACTACTTTTTTGCCTCTTAATGCTAGGGATGAACCTACATTTGCTGTTGTTGTTGTTTTTCCTACTCCACCTTTTCCTGATGTAACTACAATAACTTCTCCCATTTTTTTCCTCCTTAATTTGGGCAACTTTTTATTCTCATTTTCTTGGAAAAAATAAAAATGCATTTTCTAACGTATCTATTATACTAAAAAAAACGGAAAAAATCAATGTTCCGTATTGTATTTGTTGAAAAAGTTGGAAATTATAAAAAAGAAACCTCTTTATTGTTATCCCCTAAATCAGTTTCTTTTTTACTTTCTATTCTGTTCGTGTCCCCTCTATTCCTACATCAGAAGCCCATGATTTTTCTATTTCATCTGTTCCAATATAAGTTAATTCATTTTCAATAATTTTCAGTTTTCCTTTCCACTTTTCTGGAATTTCAAAGTCAATTTCTATGTTTCCATTTATGTCTTCTGTACTTAATTTATTCATCATGTTTGTTATTTGCTTTTTTGCATTTTCTACTTTTTCTATAGAAGTCATGGCGCTTTCTATTGTATCATTCTCTAATTTTTCAATCCCCAGTTTTTGAATAGTAGCATTAATTTCCTGCTTCCATTCTCCATTTAATAAACTAACATTGTCTTTGTTTTTTGTATCATTCGCTACTCTATCAATTTCTTCTATTAATTGTTTCACTTCTTTTGCTAATAATATCAGATCCTCCTCAGTATTAGTACCATTAGCACTATGTGTCAATAGTACTATTTCTCTATCTAAGCAGTTTTGTATGTGCTTTAATCCCTCAAGAGCAAGTTGTTCATTTTGTCCCAAATCTCCTAATAGCTTTTTTAATTCAAATTGTTCTTTTATACTAGATACTTCTGCTTTAAAACCTGCTTCTTGTGCTTTTTGAAATATGCCATTATCTCCTATTACATAATTCATAGTAATTCCTACTAAAATGAGTAATACTACTATTGTTACAACTAAGGCAATTAGTGTAATACCTGTTACTTTTTCTAATGTTTCTTTTGAATATTTCATCTTTCTTCTCCCTATAAAAATATTGTATAAGTGTTAACACTTATATCATAACATAAAAAAAGATATAAAATCAATACATAAATTTAAGAAAGTGAGAAAAATTATGTCACTGATTAATAAATTTGATGGAAATCTTAATGTGATTGGTAATTCACTACGAAAACATAGGCTAGAAAAAGGCTTATCTTATGAGGCACTTTCTGCTAAATTAGAGCTAATTGGAATTAGTATTCATAAGCAGAGCCTATATGATATAGAGATAAATAAAAGGACCGTAAAAGATTATGAATTGTTTGCTCTAGCAAATGTCCTAGGAATTAATATTAATGAATTGTTTGTTGATATGCGTGAAAAACTTCACCAACAAGAAAATAGATAGAATAACTCTTTTTGTTATTCTATCTATTTTTTACTTTATAATCCAAATCTCACCTTATCTATCTCATAATTTAATTTCATTTCTGCTTTTGTTAATGCTCTGTTATAAATTTGTATGCTATATAACTCAATATTTGCATATGGGTGATTTGTATTATTTCCGCCAAACGCTCTTCCAATATCTAATGTATCACTTGACCATTTAGTTGCCGCGGTTGTTTGATTTTCAGCAATCATTTGGTTGTTACAGTAAATCCTGTTATATTGTTCTGCATTTTTTCCCATGTAAGTTACAGTCACATTTTTTGTTTTGTCTTTTTCTACTCTATTTGGTTCTCCATATACCCAAGTATTTGGCACAGAGTAATTCATTGCATAAGTATTAGCATTCGCTATGTTTGCTCCATATTGGCTACCATAACCAAAATAAATTTTTCCTTCATTATCTGTACTAGAACTTACTACTGCTGGTGCTTTGTTTTCTGGCATAGATAGCACTTTATAAGTTGCACAAATTGTAATGTCCTTATATTCTGACAGGTCTAGTCCTTGAATTGTTGCAAAATCATCTGTTCCATCAAATACTAAACTATCTTCCGTCCAGCCGCTAGTCGTTTCTCCTGTAAAGTTAGATAGTGTTGCATCATGATTATTATTACTTAAGTCCTTCCATGTTCCAGTGTTATTGTCATGTGTGGTTCCTACATTTTTGATAGCATCAAATCTTGCTATTAGTCCATTAGATGCATAATCATTTTCATTTAGTGTTATTCCATATCTTTCTTTATCTAGAGTATAATTTGTTATTCTTTCTTCTTCTGTTAAAACACGATTATAAATACGAATTGCTTGTAACTTAAATCTTTTATTTTTATTATGTGTACTGTCTTTTCCTTTGCCAACTGTTAATGTAGTTGCTGCTGTATTAATAGTTTGGAAAGCTACATTTTCTTTTCCTTGTAAATTGGTATAATAATTAGTTGTATGACTTGTACTATCATAAGTAATGGTTGTAATATAAGTTCTTCCTTTTTCTAAGGCTCTATCCGAAATTCCTTCATTTGCTTGGTTGCCATAATTGTTGATATTCACTCCATTATTATAGTAAATAACGTCATTTAAGGTTCCTGCATTTTCCGTTCCTAGTCCAAGTAAATTTTCTACACCTTCCTCTTCTAAAGAACATACTATTTCTATAGTTCTTGAGGAATTGCCTAAAGATATAGCATTTTCTGTTTCAAAGTAGTTTGTTTCTGGAGTAACAAAATCATATGCACTGTCGTTCCATGTAACATCTTCTGAGCCCTGATGTTTTAAATCATTTCCATTTCCGCTAATGTCTTTCCATACTTTTGTATTATTACTATGTCCGCTTCCTATATTGTTAATAGCATCATAAAATGCTGTTAGCCCATCTGTTATATAACCTTTTGTGTCAGCTTCTTCATGATATAAGCTAACTTGATTAACTTGTCCAATTCCTTGAGAGTAAATCTCTTTGATTTTTAGTAAAGTTCTTAATTGGTTTTTTCGATTAGTACTACTAACGGCAAAAACTCCACCTAATATAAAAATTAAACTAAAAACGGTAGCAATTGCAAATACTGCAACTGACCCCTTTTCTTGCTTGATTAATTTTTCTTTTGACATACTTTAACTCCTCTTATGGTTTATTATATCCATTTTTCTTTTTCGTTAATCTTTCTCTAATATTCCTGTGATTATCATAAACAAAAAATTAATTTCTGTCAATTGATTTTATCCAATTTATTCTTTCTTCATGTAATTTTTCTCCAAAGGCTTTTCCTGCTAAATTTGGGTATTTCTCTTGTATCTTTTCTCCTGATATTTGCTTTAAGCATTCTTCTCCTAATTTAGCAAATTCAATTTGATGGAAAGTGGTTTGTAAATCTTGCCTATCACGGTTTTTATCACAAGCGACTACTATTTTCATTCCTTCTAATCCTAACATGGATTTTCCTACATTTTCTATAAACTCTATTTGTTTTTTAGGTGTCATTTTTTCAAATATACCACCTTTCATATGCCATTTTGCTGCTGTTTTACCACATTTTATCCAAGAGTTAGGTACTCCTATTCTATTTCCTAAACTTTGTACTAATTTCACTCCTTTTTCGTCATGCGCATAGTGATGTGGCAGCATTTCTTTTGGCGTTAAACCTTTTCCAAGGTCATGTACTAAGCAACTGAAACGAATTGCTAAATTATCTGTTAACTGTACTGCATTATTCACTACTATCATTGTGTGATTATATGCGTCTCCCTCTGGATGGTACTGTTGTGGCTGGGTTTGACCTATTAAATTTGCAATTTCAGGAAAATGAACATCCAGTACATTTGCCTCTTTTAGTGTTTCAAAAAATAGGGATGGTTTGGAACTTGAAATCGCTTTTCGAAATTCACTAAATACTCTCTCTTTAGAAAGCGTTGATAGTTCAGATTTTAATTTTTGCATTGCTTCTAGAGTTTCTGTGTCTATGGTAAAACCATTATCTAATGTCGCCATAAATCTTGCTACTCGATAAACTCGTAATGGGTCTTCGGCAAAAGCATCTGTTGTTTTTCTTAAAATTCTTTTTTGGATATCTTTTTTCCCATAAAATGGATCTATGATTTCACCTGTTAATACATCTTGTGCAATACTATTTATCGTTAAATCTCTTCTAGCTAAGTCTTCTTCTATTTTAATATCTGGACTCGTTAAAAATTCAAATTCTTTATGTCCTTTTCCAGTTTTTCTTTCCCTTCTGGCTAAAGCAATCTCTGTTTGATTTAATATAAAAACTGGAAACTCTTTGCCTTGTATTTTTGCCTCTGGAAAAAGAGTTTGAAATTGTTCTCTTGTTAGTCCTGTTACACAATAGTCTTTATCTGTTGTGGGCAAGTTTAATAGGTGGTCTCTAATAGCGCCACCTACTAAGTATAAAGTTCCACCTGCTTGTTTTATTTTTTGAGCAATTTCTTGCATAGATTATTTCCCTTCTATAAAATCTAAAATTTGGTTTTTATCTACAATTCCTACTATCCTATCTTTTTCTTCCCCATTTTGAATAAGCAATAATGTTGGAATAGACTTGACTTGATATTCTAGTGTTATGTCTTTTATATTATCTATATCTATTTTTACAAATTTTACATTTTCATTTTCCCTTGCCACTTCTTCTATTATTGGAGATAATCTTTTGCAAGGTCCACACCATGTTGCATAAAAATCTATTATTACTGGCTTTTCACTTTTTATTACTTCTTCTTCAAAATTTCTACTTGTAACTTCTATTATTTTTTCTTCCGTTTTTGCAGTTTCTTGCTTATCATTTCCTTCTATTTCAGTTTCATTTTGTCTATTTAAAAAAATACTAATTACCACCAAAGCTAATACAAATACAACAATTGAAATAGCTATTATTATTTTCTTTTTCATAATTTCTCCTTGTTGAATTAATTTTAGTCCTATTTTTATATTGGTATTATATCACTTTTTTGGTTCTTTTTAACTAGTAAAAATGAAAATGTGAAACATTTTCTGATATTTTATCAGTTTTGTTTCACATTTTTGGTTTGAATTATTTAGATGCAAAATCCTGGGGCGACACCACCACCAGTATCATACGAAACGAAGCAGTTGCTTCTACCAGAGCTGTAGATATCACAGAAGCTATCTCCGTAGCTATAAAAAGGCGAACGAAGCCACCAGTAGACCGCATTGCCACCGTTGTATTTTACACGATTTTGGCTTGAATTATCATATGCTTCTGTTGCATTTTTTTGATAATATAGATACTGTTCCCCCTCTTTTGTAATCGCTAATCCTCTTGTATCTCCCCCGTTATATCCATCTTTTAATACTTCACTTGCAGATAGTAACCATAGATAGTCATTACTTACTGTTACACTGCTTGCATCGTTATATTTTTTGATGTATTTTTTCTTTACTTGTTTTAGATAACTATTATTATTTAATTTTTCTCTTCCACTTGAGCCTTCTAAAAAAGTTTTCATTTCTGTTGCTGCCCAACCATTTGCATTAGTTGAGTTGCTACTACTAGTTCCATTCATGCTATGCGTTCCTAAGCAGTCTATAAATTCAAAACTAATACTTGCCTTACTATGATTTCCGCCGTAAGCCGATGTATCAACTAAGTCGTCATGCTTAAATCCCAATACTCTTACTCTTTTCTTTACTCCATTATATTTTGCATCATAAATATCTCCTACGTTTATTTCTCTATTTTTTCCTTCTACTGCTACTATTGCTTGGGTTGAGTCACTTGTAATACCACTAGCACTTGCTATTGCACTAGCAACTTTATTCATAAGCTCCCAATTCGTTTCTACTATGATTTTACATTCTGCGGTTTTATTACTTCCGTCTTTTGCCTTTACAGTTATAGTCGTTTCTCCTGCTTTTATTCCTGTTACTAATCCTGTATTATCTACTGTTGCAATTTTTTCGTTACTGCTTTCCCACATTACACTTCTATCTTCTGCATCATCTGGTTTTACTGTTGCTGTTAGCTTTGTAGTTCCGTCTTCTATGATAGTTGCTTCTGTTTTGTCTAATGTGATACTTTGTACATATAGTTTCGCTGTTATTTCTGCCGTTTTTACAGTTTCTCCTACTTCATTTTTTGCTACTGCCTTTATAGTATAGTTTTCTCCTTCTGTTATTCCTGTGCTTTGTGTTGCTCCTGTTTCGCTATTTATATTAGTTATTTCTTTGTATTCACTGTCTGCCGCTGAAGATAATTTGTAATAATAGGTTACTGTTCCGCTACCTAATCTTACTACTTCTGCTTTTCCTGTAATGCTTGTTCTTGTTGCACTCACTTCTAATTTCTTAATAATCGGAGTTATCTTCCCTGCTTCTCCCACATATTCTATTTTCGCATCTGTTGGATTTTCCTTTGAAGGCACTAGTTCTACTGAAAATATATATCCCGGCTTTGTTGTAACATCATAAGTTCCATCTTCATTCTCTGTTACATCTGTATCCTTATCTTCTATGATTTCTTGATTTTGTAGATATTCAAAATATTTGTCTGGATTAAATGTACCTAATCCGTCTATGATAACTGGTCCCTTTGCTACTTCTAATCTTTCTTGCCATTTTGCTATTTCTGTCTTATTCTTTGCCTCTGATGCTTTATTGAATATACTATTCTCTCCCATTGTGTACATGATTGTAATTCCTGCTAAAATTAATAATACCACGATGGTTACTACCAATGCTACAAGAGTAATACCTTTTTCTTTTTTTAACTTCTTTTTCATCTGTTTCCTCCTTTGTTTTAGCATTTCCTCTCCTAATCATTTTATACATAAATTTTTGTAACATTTCCGTTATTTTTATATGCCGTATTTATATATATCTTATCAATACATGTCATAAAATGTCAATATATTCATTTTAGAAATATTAACTTTTAAATTAATCTAAAGTTTCTTAGAACAACTTGGTCAGATTTCTTGACATTACAGCAATTTAAGAATAGAATTAAAGCACAAATTATAAAAAAGGAGGAAACTATCTAAATGAAAGATTTAGTTGAAATTAGATGGCATGGCAGAGGCGGTCAAGGTGCTAAAACAGCTTCTTTACTCTTAGCGGATGCTGCTTTTAACACAGGAAAGTATATTCAAGGTTTCCCTGAATATGGTCCTGAAAGAATGGGCGCACCAATCACTGCCTATAACCGTATTAGTGATACCCCTATTCGTATTCATAGTAATATCTATGAACCTGATTACGTAGTAGTTGTTGATGATACTCTACTAGAAAGTGTAGATGTAACCGCTGGACTAAAACAAGATGGTGCTATTGTGATTAATACTACTAAAGGAAAAGATTATTTAGACAAAGTATTACGTGGATACAAAGGTAGTGTTTACACTATAGATGCTAGAAAGGTCTCTTTAGAAACGTTAGGAAAATATTTTCCTAATACTCCAATGCTTGCTTCTATTGTAAAAGTTGCTAGTATTATGGAAGAAAAAGATTTCTTAGAAGATATGAAAGGTTCTTTTGGACATAAATTTGCGAAAAAACCTGAAGTTATTGAAGGTAATATGAAAGCTTTAGAACTTGCTTTGAAAGAGGTTCAAAAAATACAGTAAATGTCCGATAAACTAACGTCCCTAATCGGACAAAAGGAAAGGAGATTGTAGACAATGTCAACAAAAATAGATAAAAATACTCCTGCTTGCGATATGACCATTGCTGGAAATATTTATGAAGCAGGTAATGCAATGGAATTTAAAACTGGTGACTGGAGAAGTATTAGACCAAAATATATTTCTGAAAAATGTACACAATGTGGCTTATGCTTCCCTGTTTGTCCAGATAACGCCATTCCTGTTGGAAAAGACCAAAAGCGTACAGATTTTAATTATGATTACTGTAAAGGTTGTGGCGTATGTGCTAAAGTATGTCCTTTTAAAGCTATTGAAATGGTAGATGAGGGCGAAAAATAAAAAGAGAAAGGAATAAAAAAAATGGGAATTAGAGAAAGATTAAGTGGAAATGAAGCTGCTGCTATTGCTATGAAACAAATTAATCCTGATGTAGTAGCTGCTTTCCCTATTACACCTTCTACTGAAATACCTCAATACTTTTCTACTTTTGTTAGTAATGGCTCAGTAGATACAGAATTTGTGGCAGTAGAAAGTGAACATAGTGCTATGAGTGCTTGTGTTGGTGCAGAGTCTGCAGGTGCAAGAGCTATGACAGCTACTTCTGCTAATGGTTTATCTTATATGTGGGAAATGATTTATATTGCATCTAGTTTGAGACTTCCTATCGTTATGTCATTAGTTAACCGTGCTGTTTCTGGTCCTTTAAATATTCATTGTGATCATTCAGATGCAATGGGTGCTAGAGATAGTGGTTGGATTATGTTATTTTCAGAAAATAACCAAGAGGCTTATGATAATTTAATTATGGCTCATCGTATTGCGGAACATAAAGATGTTTTGTTACCTTTAATGGTTTGTCAAGATGGATTTATTACATCACATTCTATTGAAAATATTGAGCTTATTGAAGATGATAAAGTAAAAGAATTTGTAGGAACTTACCATCCAGAACATTATTTATTAAATGAAAAAGAACAAATGGCAGTTGGTCCTTTAGATGTTCAACCATTCTTATTTGAACATAAATATCAACAAGCTGAAGCTATGAGAAATGCTAAGAAAGTAATTGCTGATGTAGCAAAAGATTTCGAAAAAATGACTGGTAGAAAATACTCTTTCTTTGAAGAATACATGCTAGATGATGCTGAGATTGCTATTGTTTGTATGAATTCTACTGCTGGAACTGCAAAAACAGTCGTTGATGAATTAAGAACTAACGGTGTTAAAGCAGGATTATTAAAAGTCCGTATGTTTAGGCCATTCCCTGCTGAAGAAATTGCTGAAGCTTTAGGACACTTAAAAGCTGTTGCTGTTATGGATCGTAGTGATTCTTTAAATGGTGCTGGTGGTGCTTTATTTGAAGATGTGGTTTCAAGCATGTACGTAGGTCAAAAACAAGTACCAACCGTTAGCTATGTTTATGGAATTGGTGGTAGAGACACAACCTCTAAAGATATTTATGAAGTATATAGCTATTTGCAAGATGTTGTAAAAACTGGAAAAATAGATAATCCATATCGTTATGTGGGATTGAGAAAATAATGTCAGTTAAACTAACGTCCCCAAACTGACAAAATGAAAGGAGATTTTAAAAATGTATAATGTAAAAGAAGTAGTTGCAAATAAACCTTCTAGACTTACTTCAGGACATAGAATGTGTGCTGGTTGTGGTGCTCCTCCTGTTGCTAGAATGGTGCTTCGTGCTTTAAAGCCAGAAGATCATGCAGTAATTAGTAATGCTACTGGTTGTATGGAAGTTTCTACCTTTATGTATCCATATACAGCTTGGACAGATTCTTATATTCATACAGCATTTGAGAATGCTGCTGCTACCCTTTCTGGAGCAGAAGCTGCTTATCGTTCTATGAAAAAGCAAGGAAAGTTGCCAACTGAGGGAGATACAAAATTTATTGCTTTTGGTGGAGATGGTGGAACTTATGATATTGGTATTCAGTCATTATCAGGTGCTATGGAGAGAGGTCATGACATGGTTTATGTATGTTATGATAATGGTGCTTATATGAACACAGGTATTCAACGTTCTTCTGCCACACCAAGATTTGCAGATACAACAACTTCTCCAGCGGGTAAAGTAATCCCTGGAAAGATGCAATCTAGAAAAGATTTAACAGAGGTTATGGCATCACATCATTTGCCATATGTGGCTCAAACAATTGCTTTTGCTAATTTCAAAGATTTATATGAAAAATCTGAGAAGGCAATTTATACAGAAGGTGCTTGTTTCTTAAATGT
Source organism: uncultured Clostridia bacterium (assembly GCA_910589185.1). Taxonomy (GTDB): domain Bacteria; phylum Bacillota; class Clostridia; order TANB77; family CAG-508; genus CAG-273. The sequence continues at coordinate 81,297 of CAJUSU010000002.1, read as the reverse complement.
CTTAGCACCGTGCCCTAGAGGTTGGGGGTACCCAACAGATATGTTAATGCAAATTAACAAATTAGCTGTAGATACTTGTTATTGGCCACTATATGAAGTAATTAATGGTAAGTATATTATTAATTATAAACCTGCGAAAAAATTACCTATTGAGGAATTTTTAAGACCACAAAAACGCTTTAAGCATATGTTCCAAGAGGGAAATGAGTGGATGATTGAAGAATTCCAAAAAGAAGTAGATAAACGTTGGGAAGAACTTTTAGCTTTAGAAGAAATGAGTAAAGAAGAAAAATAGATATCCATTAAAAGCTCCTCAAAGTAAATTGAGGAGCTTTTTTGACTTATTTATTGTAGTCGCTTTTATGTAGTTTTTAATTATTCTTCTGGCTCTGGTGCTCCAACTGGACAAACTCCAGCGCAAGTACCACATCCAATACAAGCTTCTTTGTCAATTACATATTTGCTATCTCCTTGTGAAATGCAAGATACTGGGCAACTTGCAGCGCATGCTCCACATCCAATACATTTATCTGTAATTTTATATGCCATTTTTTCTCACCACCTCTCTACTTCATTTTTTACTTCTTTTACTATTATTCCTTATACTAGTAAATTAGACTTATTTATTTTCTTACATATCATCTTCATTACTTGCTTGTTTTTCCATTTTCTCTAGTTTTTCTAATTCTTGTAATTCTTTTAAATGTTCTCTTTCTTCTGGGTCTACTTCTTCTTTTCCAACATTTTTAATAATTTTGACTTCGGAAACTGGATACTTTTTATAGAAAATATCATCTCCATCTTTTAGTTTGACTCTAATCATCTCTTTTAAAGTTTCTATAGAGTCTACAATTCCTTCTCCATCTTCTGTTTTAACAATTGCTCCTATTTTAGGTAATCTATTTAACTTTTCTTCATATACTTCTTGTTCATATTTTAAACAACACATTAGTCTTCCACAATTGCCAGAAATTTTAGAAGGATTTAATGACATATTTTGCTCTTTTGCCATTTTAATAGATACAGTTTCAAAATTTCCTAAGAAAGAACAGCAACAAAGTTCTCTTCCACAAACTCCATTTCCACCAATGCGCTTTACTTCATCTCTTACTCCTATTTGTCTTAATTCAATTCTGGTTCTAAAAACTGCAGCTAAGTCTTTTACTAATTCTCTAAAGTCAATTCTTCCATCTGCTGTGAAATAAAATAAAATTTTACTATTATCAAATTTGTATTCAACTTCTGTTAAATGCATATCTAATTTATATTTTTTGATTTTTTCCTCACAAATTTTAAAAGCTTCTTCTTCTTTCTTTTTGTTTTCTTCTTGATGTTTTAAGTCTTTTTGAGTAGCAATACGAATTACCTTTTTGAGGGGTGCTGTTAAGCTTTCTTCTGGAACAGCCCTTTTACTTACTACTACCTCACCAAGTTCTTGCCCCATGGCAGTCTCTACTACTACTTTATCTTGTTTATTTATTTCTAGTTCATCTGGATCAAAAAAGTATATTTTTCCTGGCTTTTTAAATCTGATTCCTACTATATTTTTCAATTAATTTTCTTTCCTTTCTTTTTATGCAAATTGTTCCCATATTCTTAATAATAAATTATCAATAGACATATCATAGTTGCTATTATCTGTTATTCTTTTTTTCGTTTCTTCTATAATATCAACTGCTTTTGTATATCTTATATCTTGCTCTTCACGGAGTTTCTCAAAAAAGACAACATTCATATAGTCTAACAAATCCATAATTTTTTCTTTAGCCTGATATAGTATTTCTGCATCTTTCCAAATTTGCGTAATGTTTTCTTTTTTTATATTACTAATTATTTTCTCTACTTGATTATATGTCTCTTGTTCTTCTACAATTTTAATTGCTCTACCAATACTTCCCTGACATTGTTTTACCATATTACTAGTCATTTGGAAGCTTTTTTCCTCTGATTGATTTTGTAAATAGGTTTTTATTTCTTCCTCTGAAAGGGCTTGAAAAGCAATTTTAGTACATCTTGATTTAATGGTTGTTAGTAATTTACTTTCATTCTCCGTTAATAAAATTAAAACTGCATAATTTGGTGGTTCTTCTAATGTTTTGAGTAATCCATTTGCTGCTTCTCTTGTCATTTTATCACTATTTCTAATAATATATACTTTTTTTTCTGAAGTTACTGGTTTTTCTGCAATCTTTTCTTGTAGGTAACGAATTTGCTCTATTTTGATTGTTTTGCCATCTTCTGGTTCTATTTGTAAAAAGTCTGGATGACTTCCCCCTTGAAATTCTAGACAAGATTTGCAAGTTGCACATGGTTTTTCTTGATTAGAACTGCATAATATCATGTGTGCAAATTCTTTTGCAAAAAGGCTTTTTCCAATTCCGTCAATTCCTACAAATAAATAACTATGCAACAAATTATTAGTTTGAATACTGTTCTTTAGTATATTTTTTACTTTTTCATTTCCTATCAAGTTCTCAAAAGGCAAATTATATCATCCCCCAGTGTCCGATTAGAGACGTTAGTTAATCGGACATTTCTATTTTATATAGCAAACTGGTATTTTTTCCAAAATGTCCGATTAACTAACGTCCCTAATCGGACACTTTGCCAAATAAATCAAATGGCCAAAAGCGAATCCATACCTTACTTTCAATCTTTTCTAATGGAATACAACCAAACTTTCTACAGTCTGTTGATTGTCTTCTGTTGTCTCCCATAGCAAATACGCAATTTTCTGGAACAATAAAATCTGTAAAATACTCATCTGGATAATTCGCTCTTGTTTCTACACCTTCAGCTAAATAGTCTTCTTGTAATTCTTCTCCATTAATATATACTTTTCCGTCCTTAATTTGAACATGCTCACCTGGTAATCCAATGACTCTTTTTATATAACTTTCCTTTTTTAATTCTAATACATAGTAAGTAAATTTTCCCCACCAAGAGGTTGGTTCATTTTCATATTTTGCTACTGGATTATTAAGGTCAATATCTTCTTTTTGTATAGATACTTTTGCATTACTTGGTGCTTCAAAAGTAATGATGTCTCCTCTTTTTGGCATTTGTTTTGTTGTTCTTACCCATCTATTTAAAAGAAGTCTATGTCCTTCAATTAAAGTTGGTTTCATAGAAACTTGTTCTACCACTGTTGGTGTTCCTATAAAATATTTGATTAAGAGCGCTAGTACAAAAGCAATGACAATACATGCTATCCATTCTAATATGTTTTTCGCTTTGTCGTTTATAATCATTCTTTTATTTCCTTCTTTCATTATTTCTTAGTAGGTACTCTAATCACTATCTCTGTTCCTTTTCCTACTTCACTTTTGATATCAATACTACCATTGTTTTGGTCTAGAATTTCCTTGGCAATGGAAAGTCCTAATCCTGTTCCACCCATTTCTCTAGTTCTTGCTTTATCAACACGATAAAATCTTTCAAAAATTCTGCTTAAATCTTGTTCTGGAATTCCGATTCCATTATCAATAATCTTGATATAGGCATCATTGTATACAAAACCTACATATACTTTGATAATTCCATTTTCAGGCGTATATTTAATTGCGTTTGTGATAATGTTTAAGATAACTCTTTCAATTCCATATTTATCTGCTTTTACTGGCGGAACATTGGCTGTAACAAAGCATTCTACATGGTGATTTTTCTTTTCAATTTCAAATTTTAATCTTTCGATACATTTCTTGGTCAAATCACCCAAATCAAATTCTACTTCTTCTTTAGTAATTTTTTTGTTATCATAACGAGATAATACCAATAAGTCTGTTACTAATCTTGCCATTCTTCTTGCTTCTGAACTAATAACTCCTAGAAATTTTGCTTGCATCTCTTTGTCGTATTCTGATTCTAATAAAGTATCTGCATATCCCATAATTGAAGTAATTGGTGTTTTTAGTTCGTGAGATACATCTGCTACAAACTCTTTTTGCATGTTATCTAGTTTTACGTGTTGTGTAATGTCTTGTATTACTACAATAACGCCTGCTGGTTTATCGCTTTCGTCTTGGAATGGAGCAAATAGTAAATTAACATACTTTTCTCCTATATTGAGTCTTTGCTCTGAAGAAGTCCAATTTTCTAAATAAACTATTTTTTCCAAATTAATGTCTGTATTCAGCTTTTGAAAAATTTTATTAAAGTTGTTATCTTGTCTATCTAATTGCAGTAGACTTTTGGCTGCTGGATTAATATGGATGATTTTTCCTTCCATATCAAAAGCAATAATACCGTCTGTCATGTGAAGTAAAATAGTTTCAATTTGCTTCTTTTGTTTTCCCATTTCATTCAAGTTTTGTTTTAGTTCATTTGTCATAAGGCTAAAAGCATTTACTAGTTCATCTATTTGTGTTTTCTTTTTATCTAGATGGGCAATTTCAACTTCTTCACCATTTGCTATCTTTTCCGCACTTTCAATCAAACTATTGACTGGCTTTACTACTGATTTCGTATTAAAATAGCTAACTAGTACCATAATAGCACTAAAACTTCCAATTGCTATAACTGCAATTACTTCTGTTTGTCTTACTTGTGATTTGATTTTTTCTTGTATTTTCTCTTTTTGTTCTTCTTCAAGGTGTAGGTCTTCTTGCTCATTTTGCACAAGAGATTGGTTCATCTTTTCTAACATCATGATATGTGAGAAAGAAAGTGAACCAATAATCAAAATTCCTAAGACAAAGAAAATGAATATTATCTTAGTTTGTATATTCTTTATCATTTTAATTCTATTCCTTTTGTTTACTTTTTTAGTTTGATGCTAAATAATAGCCTACACCTCTTTTTGTAATTAAAATCTTTGGTGCTGATGTATCTTTTTCAATTTTTTCTCTAATCCTTCTAACTGTAACATCTACTGTTCTAATATCTCCATAGTATTCGTATCCCCATACTTTTTCTAGTAGGATTTCTCTTGTTACAACTTGACCTGGCTGATTTGCTAAGTATTTTAATACTTCAAATTCTCTAAGGGTTAAGTCGATAACATCTCCTCTTACTCTTACTTCAAATTTATCTAAATCAATCGTAAGTTCTCCTAAAGAAATCGTATTATGCGCTTTTTCTTCTTGTTTTTCTTCTGCCACTTGTTCTTTTTGTTGTCCTGATACTTCTGCTTTTCTCAAGTTTGCTTTTACTCTAGCAATTAGTTCTCTTACGCTAAATGGTTTTGTAATATAATCATCTGCTCCTAATTCTAACCCTAAAATTTTATCAATTTCTTCGTCTTTAGCAGATAAGATTAAAATTGGCACGTTAAGAGTATGTCTTAACCTTTGACATACAGTTAATCCATCTACTTTTGGAAGCATAATATCTAATAAAATTAAATCTACTCTTCTATCTAATGCTACTTTAATTGCAGTTTCTCCATCTTCAGCTTCTATTGTTTCATATCCTTCTTTTTGTAGATTATATACTAAAATATCTCTAATTGGTTTTTCATCATCTACTACTAAAATGACTTTTTTATTTGTATCTGTCACTTTTTTGTCTTCATTTTCTGGCATATTTAAGTTATCTTTATTTTCTTCCACTTAAAACGTACCCACCTTTCACATTTTCTACGTATATTTATATCATATTAACGTTTTTTGTACAAGTTTTTTTATATATTTTTGTCATATTTCTGACATCATTTTGCAATATAGTTGAAATATTTAAGATATAAATAAAAAAGCTGTTAGCAGAGTATTTTTACATTCCCTGTTAACAGCCCAATGGCTATTTTCATATCCATTTTTCGAACCTTCTTCATTGCAAAGATGGCTCCTTTTACTTGGTTTACCTCACTTCTAACCTCCTATCGATTTCTTCTTGTAGTTCTCGTTGCTCTTGTTTCCTTGCTCTGTTTCTCTTTTCCTCCCGCCGTGCTCTAATTCTTTGCTCACGTTTCCAGAAATACTTTTCTGTCTCTATTTCTCTTAACGTGATGAATATTGCAGCAAAAGGAATAAGGAGCATAAGGAGCAGAGATAGAAACCAAATGGTAAGTTTCACCATGGCAGGCAGATTGCTATATACGCGAATCAGGAGATCTTCCGACTGATAGAACTTCTCGTTCCGCTCTTTCTTTTCTGCCTCGAAGGTATCAGTCATAGCGTCCGTTTTTCGTGCCTGCTCATTGTAGAACTGAGCATTGTCGTTGAGTACCATCAGGCTGGCACCTGTTTTCGCTATTTTATAGCAAATTTGCTCAGCCTTGACCACTCCAAGTAACACAAATACGAGGGTCACAATTGTGACGGTAATCCTGATGATAGCTGCCTCGAGTTGTTCGTTCTTCCTTGACATGTTGCGTTCCTCCTAAACAAAATAATGGTACTTTATATTATAACATTTCTAGAGTTAAAAATCAAATTAGGCACTCTTTCTGACATTTTACATCTCTATTTCAATCTTATAAATGCCCCCATTTTCCTCTAACTTAATTTGTTTTTCTTCTACTTCTTCTCCATTCACCTTAAATGAGGTAACTCCTGTTGTTTTGCCATTTGGGTTATTTACTTGTATATGATATTTTGTGTTTTTATATTGATATTTGATAGAATATTCTTTCCAGCTGCTTGGAATACATGGCTCCATAAATAGTTTTCCTTGATGTATACGCAGTCCTAAAATATATTTTATTCCTGTTTCATACATCCAACTGCTTGATCCTGTATACCATGTCCATCCTCCTCTTCCTGCTAAATTTCTTTGACCTGCAATATCAGCACAAATAACATATGGCTCTACTTTATATTTGATTGCCGCTTCTTTCGTTCTGCTATGCTCAATTGGATTAATCATTCGATATAGTTCTCCTGCTTTATCACCAAATCCTAGCATTGCCTCTGCTACTACCGCCCAAATTGCTCCGTGAGTATATTGTCCCCCATTCTCTCTTGTTCCTGGTATATATGCTTTAATATAACCTGGCTCTAAATTTCCTTTGTCAAATGGTGGATCTAACAATTTAATGATACCATTTTCTTTGTCTATTAAATGGTTTTCTAGACTTTGCATAGAAATATACTTTTTATCGTTATCTCCTGCTCCTGAAATAACTGCCCAGCTTTGTGCAATTGCATCTATTCTACATTCTTCATTTTGTATACTACCTAATACATTCCCATTGTCCATGAAAGCTCTTTTAAACCATCTTCCGTCCCAGCCGTTTGAATTAAGAGCTCTTTTTAATTTTTCCATAACCTGTTCATAATACTTTGCTAGCTCTTCTTCTTTTTTCTCTTGACAAATAGGAATAAACCTTTTTAAAATGTCATAAAGGAAAAATCCAAGCCATATGCTTTCTCCCTTTCCTTGATTTCCCACTGTACTAAATCCATCATTCCAATCTCCTGAACCTATTTTTGGTAATCCATTTTCTCCAAAATTTAAAGAGATTTGAATTGCTTTTTTGCAATGTTCATATAATGTTCCTTCCTGTTCGGATGGCAAATATAAATCATAGTTTTCATCTATTTCTTCTGTTAATGGCTCTCCTGCCAGATAAGGAATGATTGTTTCTAAAATGCCCTTATCTCCTGTAAATTCTATATATTCCTCTGTTAAATATACGAGCCATAATCGGTCATCACTAAATTTAGTACGTATTCCTCTACTTGTTTCTTCATGCCACCAATGTTCTACATCTCCTTCTATAAATTGATGTGCAGCATGTTTTAAAATTTGATTTTTTAGCATTTCTGGTTCTACGTATTTCAAAGATAGACAATCTTGCAATTGATCACGAAATCCTAATGCTCCTCCTGACTGATAATATCCAGTTTTTCCCCATAGCCTAGAAGTAATGACTTGATATAATAACCAGCCATTTAGCAGAATATTAGTAGATTCAAGTGGTGTGGTAACTTGTACTTTCTCCAATAATTGTTTCCAATATTTTTTTGTGTTTTCGTATTCTTCATGTATTTTACTAATGTTACGATATTGATAACTTAAGTCTTGACACTCTAAAATATCTTTTCCTACTCCTAAAGTGAATATAATCTTTTTACTTTCTAGTGCTTCTAGTTCTACTTCACATTGCACTGCTATGATTCCGTCTTGCCATAAGCTACTTTCTTTGTTTAATTCTATTTGGTCTATTCCATCTGGATGTGTCAAATTCCCCTTGCCGAAGAAGCTTGTTTTGCTACCTGTATAAGATGTAATCTTTTCATTGCTAGATACAAATAGATATTGATTGTTTTCTTCACTACTTATATTTTGCATACATATCATGTTAGCATTTTCATAGAAATCTAAATTTAAAAATCCATGAGACTTTAATTCATCTTCTTCTAAAACAGGCTTCACATAATAGATTAGTTTGTATTTCTTTTTGTGTAGCTCATTGTTTTCTAATTGTATCATTTGTACTTTTACATTATCTTTCATTGGAACGAAGACGTCTAATTTTTGTGTTATTCCCTTGTTTGCATGTTTATATTTTGCATATCCAAACCCATAAGTAATGTGATAGTCATTTTCATCTGGACATGGATTAAATCCTAAAGACCATATCTTTTTTGTTTCGGAATCTTGCATATAAATAACTTCTGATGGTACATCCATTATTGGTTGGTTATTCCAAGCAGTTATTCTATTTAGCCTACTATTTTTATACCAAGTATATCCTCCCATACTTTCTGTAACTAGAGTTCCAAAATTAGGATTTGTTAGTAAATGGCTCCATACCGTTGGCAATTTTTTACCTTTATGAATACAAATATGATATTCTGTTCCGTCTTCTGAAAAACCTCCAAAATCATTATAGTATTTTAAATTCTCTGTTTCTAAATTCTCTCGAATTGGTTGTTGCTCTACTAATAATTTTGATGGTTCTTCTCTTGGTACCTCTTTTATTTTTTCTAAATATTCTTCTTCTAATTCTTTTAGGTGCCTAGAAATTGTACTATTTCCATTAAAACTCAAGTTGGCTCTATATTCTAAAAAGTCTATTTCTTCTTCTGATAGATTTTCCAAAATGAAAATTCCACCCTTTATATTTTGCAAATAACTTAGTCCTTTATTGAGAATACTTGCAAAAACAGCTTCTTTCACTCTACTTTCATAACTATATTTTTCTTCACTTACAATTACTAAATCCATTTGAATATTTTTTAGCTTAAAATATTCATAAGCTTTTAATGCTTCTTCTACCAATTCTATCTCTTCTAAATTCTTGATGCGAAGAAGTAAAATTGGTAAATCTCCTGAAATTCCATATTGCCATAATTTGCTAACTGGTACTAGTACTTTTGTACGATTTGTTAATATTTTCAAAGGATTGTTTTTTAACAAATATCCTGCCATTTTTTGATATAAGTCTAATTCTTTTGTCTGAATTCCTAAATAGCGATTTGCTGCTTCTACTTTAGCTTTTGCTAATTCTAAGTGATAATTTATCGTTTCTTGATTTCTAAATTTTTCTATTTCTTCTATTACTTGCTCTTTTGTTTCTCCAACAGCAAGTATGAAATTTAATGTCACTTTTTGTTCTGGCAAAACAGTAATGGTTTGTTTCATACTGATAATTGGTTCTGTGGTAAGATTCATTTGATTGCTAAATGGGGCAGAATTCTTAACGCTATTTGGTAATCCTAAATTATTCCTTCCATAAAACTTTTCTTTATCAATTTCATATTCTACTTCTCCAATTGTTTCATTTTCTGTATAAAAGTTAGTTCCTAAGAATACTTTTTGTTCCTTGTTACTTTTAGTTCTCCTACTAACTAAGATAGAATGGCTACTATCTAAATATTCGTAGTTTAAAAATAGCTTGTTAAAAGCCGGATGCGCAATTTCTTGTGCTGCTTCTGATAAGACTGGTTCCAAATAGCTTGTAATTTCAAGAGTTTCTGGTTCTATTCCATGGTTGGTAAGTTCAATGGTTCTTAATTCTACTGGTTCATCTGGCGAAATTCCAATTTTGCTAATTGTTTCTATATTTCCATCTTGTCTTGTTATTTTCGTTTGAGCTGGTGTAAAACAAATATTATACTTATCTGCATTTGCCAAATAGCTCATATGACCTGTTGTCCATATACGATTTGTTTTAACATTTTTTAGAAAAAAGAAAATTCCTTGTTCTATATCTTCTGTTTTTTTGTATCGATTAATTAATATATCTCCATATTTGCTATATCCTAATCCTCTACTATCTGTCATAATTGTATAATTTTCATTAGAAAGTACATTGACTTGTGGTAACCTAGTAATAGGTTTTGTAATTTCTTTTTGGGTATAGCTTTGATCATCTATATATTTCATTTTTTCTATTTTTTCTTTTTCTTCTTTAGTAATTATAATGTTTTCAGGCATCTTTTCTTGTAATAAAATATCAATTGCTTGTATTTGTGGATTTTTCATAAATCTTTTTGGCAAAATGTTTTGATGAAATAGATTATTAATAGCAAGCAATATAAGCCCTTGGTGATGTGCCATATAAGTCTTGACTATTGCATATTCTTGTCCTTTTTTTAGTCGAGTAGGGGTATAATCTATAGCCTCATAGAATCCATATTTTTGATACATTCCTGTTTGTTCTAGTTTCTTTAAGTTTTCTATTACTTCTTTTGGCTCTTCTGGCAATGCTAGAATGCTTCCATAACTTGCTACTACCATTTCTTCTTCTAATCCTCTTTTTAATCCTAACCAGGGAATTCCAAAGGCTTTGTATTGATAGTTATTATGCAAATCCCTTAAATAAAAGGCTGATTCTGAAATTCCCCAAGGAATGTGTAGCTTTTTTGCGTATTCTTTTTGGCACATTAGCATAAATTCAGTAGATTCTGCTAACAAGCTTCCAGGATATTTTGGTATATTCATGTTTGGCATTAGGTATTCAAATGCTGTTCCTGACCAAGATATTAGTCCTTTGTATTGATTTAAGATAGTTAATGTTCTACTTAAATTATTCCAATGTTTTGCGGGTACATCTTTTTTTGCAATAGCAACTAGGCTTGCTTGCCTTGCTTCTGATGCAAGTAAATCATAATAGCAATCTGTTAATTTATTTTCTTCTACATTAAACCCAATAGAAAAAAGCCTAGTTTCTTCATCATATAATTTTTTAAAATCGGTTTGTTCAATCATATGATTAATGATTGGTAACATGGATTGTTGTGTTTGCTCTTCTAAAAACTGTTTTACAACAAATAAATATCCTACAAAATTTCCACTATCAACTGATGAAACATACCTTGGCTTCAAAGGTTGTAGTGTTTGAATATCATACCAATTGTATAAATGCCCATTCCACTTAGGTAAGTTGTTTATGATATCTATCATTTTTTCTAGTAACTTTATAGTATCTTCTATGTTTTCATATCCTAAATCATAGCTAGAAATAACCGCTAGCAAAGCTAGTCCAATATTCGTGGAGGAAGTTCTTGAAACAACTTTTGGCTTTCTATCTTCTTGATAATTATCTGGTGGCAAATAATTGAATTCTGGTGTTAAATAATCTTTAAAATATTTCCATGTTTTTTGTCCAATTTCTAATAAATATTTCTGTTCTTCTGGCTTTATTTGTTCTATTTTTTCTTGTACAATTTCTTCTGGTTCTTCTGGATATTCTCTTTTTATTTCTC
>CAJUSU010000002.1:0-69693 GCA_910589185.1 uncultured Clostridia bacterium | reverse complement strand
TAATTGCTGGTGCAATAAGCCATAAGCTCGATAAAATAAATAGAAAAACGCTAAAAAGATTTTGTGGCAAAATAAATAATAGTAATATACCTAATGCTCCTATTATTATATTTGGTACCATATTACGATAATAAGAGAGTAAGTCTTTTTTTGCTGTTTTCTCCGCTTCTTCAGCTGTCATCCATTCTAGAAAGTGCTTTTTACTGATTATCATACGGTATAAAGTTTTGATACAAGCATTAAGACTAAAATATGCTTTATCTGGTAAAATTGCTATTGCTAGGATTGCTCTTATAAAGCTTGCTTTCACACCTGAAATCGTGGCAGTAAATGTTTTTTGTACAGTTTCTGCTTCTTTTTTAAAAATGATACGATTGATTATTTCTAATAGCATTGGTATTATTGCTGAAATTATTGCAATTGTAATAATTGGTCCAATTTCTATAGAGTAAATCATATCTAAAATGCCCATGTAAATTATAGTTATCATTATCATTGATTCGTTTAAGCTTCTTAGTAAATTGTCAAAAATCTTATATCGTGACAGTAAATTTAGTGGATTTCTCTTTTTGTTTCCTTGTTTATTGTAAATGCTATTTCCTAGCCATTTAGCAACCTGCCAATCTCCACGTATCCATCTGTGTAATCTTGTTTTAAAGCTGTTATACCCTGTTGGATAACCGTCCATCAATACAATGTCTGAAGCTAATCCACATCTTAAATAACTACCTTCTAATAGGTCATGACTTAAAACTGTATTTTCTGGAATTTCTTTGCTAAGCACTGTTGAAAATACTTCTACATCATAAATTCCTTTTCCTGTGAAAATTCCTTCCTCAAAGTTGTCTTGGTAGATGTCAGAAATAGCGTTGGTATAAGCATCTTTTCCTCCAGACCCTGCATAAATTTTAGTAAAAATACTTTTTCCTACTTCTAATAAAGAAATTCCTACTCTTGGTTGTAGTAGTGCATGTCCTTGAACTACTAAATCTTTTCTTTCATTTAAAATAGGCATATTTAAAATATGCGCCATTCCTCCAATTAGCTCTAATCCTGTATTTAAACTCAACTGTGTGTCTGCATCTAAAGTAATAACATACTTTATCTTTGGTAATTTTCCTTTTACTTTTTCAATGGTATTTGCTTGAAAGTTATTACTCTCTTTTCCTAAAATATACTCATTAAACTGGTTTAATAGCCCTCTTTTTCTTTCCCAACCTAAATAACACTCTTCTTTTTCATTCCACACTCTTTGACGATACAAAAAATGAAATTTTGGAAAATTCTCATCTGGATATTTTTCATTTAATTGTTTTGCTACATCTTGCCCACTTTCAATTACTTCTTCGTCAAATGGCTCTTTTTGATTTTTTCCAGCGCTACAGTCCCCTAAAATAGCAAAATATAAGTTGTCACTTTTATTTGCCATATAGTATACTTCTAATTTTTCCATTAACTCTTTTACTTTTTCTTTCGATTTCAAAATAGTTGGAATAACAACAAATGTAGCATTTTCTGGTGGCACACCCTCTATATAGTCTAGTTTTGGAATTATTTTCGGCTTTACGAATTTTCCCAAAATATATTGCCCAATTTGTACCCAAATCGTTTGAATTGGAATCAGTAATAAAATTCCAAGAATTATTGACCAGAGAATTTTATGTGTTTGTATATATAAATACCAAGCCATTAATCCACTTGTGCCAATTGTTAAAATAATTAGTGTCATTATAGCATATAGTACTTTCTTTTTTGTAGAAGTTCTTTTTTGCTTTTTTCCTGTTAATTCTTCTAATAATATTTGCTTTCCTTCGTCTAGCAAGTAATATCCTATATGTGATTTTTTATCAGGCGTTTCTGCTTTTTGACTTAACTCTAAGCATTTTTTGCTAATATAGACTTCAGAAATCTTAGTAGATTGAGAAATTTCCTGAATTTGATTTCTATATGCGATTTTGGTTTCATAATCCATTTTTTCATAAACACCTGCTGGATCTTGTTTTAAAATATCTTCTACTCCATTAATTTTTTCAAAAATCTCCGCCATACTAATTCTACTTAACGTTTTGATGCTAGTAATACAATTTCCTACTGCCACTTTACGAAGTGCAATATCAAAATGTTCTTTTTCTACTACTTCCGAGACTGTCATTCCCATTTTATTGACCTGTTCTTCTAGTACCATTAAAAATGGATATGCCTTTTTTCCATACTTTTTTAAACGATAGGAAAGATATTCAATAAAAGGATATTTCATTTCACCATATCCTTTTACTTTTTCTTTATAGCTGTTTAAATGATTATACTGTAATTCATCTTTATCTTTATTTTCAACTAATCTTTCTATCATATTTTCTACTTTATATTTTTGGACTTGAACGGAATAAATCTTTTCACAAATGGCTCGAATATTTTCAATCAAAGCAAGATTTAAAAAGAGGTTAATATTCCATATTTCCTCCATGCTTAAACTTTTCTTTTTTTGGTAAGCTTGCAATAAATTACTTAGACTTTTTCCTTCAATTTTATTGTTCGTATAATTTACAATTTCGCTAGCTAATACATATATTCTGGCAAATCCTTTATAATTTCCATTCGCAATTCCTAAAAACCTCTTATATTTTTTTAGACTTAAATCTTGTTTAATACTTTTTACAGTTTGATCTACAATATAATAATTATCTAATATCCATTCTCCTGCTGGATGAATAGGAATTTTTAGTTTAATATGTTCATTTAATAATCTATATACTTCTGTAATAACTTCAAAGTTTTCTTTTAGTCTTGGAATAGGATAAGTATTCTTGTTCGAGTTATTCTGGAGATTATGGTCTGTTGCTATCGTTTCTAAATAATCTTCTAATTGATTTTGATTTAATATCGTTCCTTTTATTGATAAAGTTTTGTATTCCATAGAAAAATTCCACTCCTTGTTTTGATAGATTTAATTCTATCTTCTCCAAAAGTGGAATTTTTATGCATTTTTATCATTTTTATATTTGATACAATAAAAATCCCCCTCTACTAGCATTCACTAGTTTCGGGGGTAGCCATCTTTACATCATTCCATTTCTAATTTTATCCATTGGTTTTCCCAATGCCTAAATAGTTCTTCCGAACTTTTGGAATTTGCAGCCGTCAAGCTCATAGGCACTTCGTTTAATTCAATTTTTACTTCGCATATGCCATACTCTTGCTCAAGTTCAGCGAAACAATTGCACATATCGCAAATCGCAAGATACGGAGTCGTATATGCAGCAATATGTTCAATGGTTAATACACCATCTTTGTTGCTGAGTACCTTACAGTAAAACCTCTCATTAAATACGATCACTGTACCAGGTTCTAAAATTGTTAAACTCCGCTTTACCATCCTTACTGTCATAATTTTTCTCCTTCCTATTTTGTTGATATATTTTAAATGGCTAATAAAAAAATTATATATTTATATTATAACATAAAATAATCCATAATTCCATTATAAATTCCCCAAGCAAGTCTATCTTGGTATACATCTGTTAAAAGTTGTTGTTCTTCTTCTTTATTTGATAAAAATCCACATTCTACAATGGAAATAGGAATTTCTACATGTTTCATAATATAAACTGTATCTAATTTCATGGCAACTCTTTTGTTATCTTTTTGAATTGCTTCATTTAAGTTAGATTGTATACTTTTCGCTAGATTTGTACTTTTTTCATCATTTTGTTTATAAAAACATTGCCAACCCCAATATTGTTCTTGGGGAATTTTGTTTAAATGAATAGATACAAATATGTCTGCTGAGCTTTCATTGCCAATCTTTACTCTATTATGAATATCTGATATCTTCTTCTCTCTTAAGGTAGTTTTATCTAAGTCATAAATAGCATTTTCATCACTACGAGTTAAAATGACTGTTGCTCCTGATTGCTCTAATAAGCTTTGTACTTTTAATGCAATTTTTAAATTTGTTTCTGCCTCTGTTGTCCCACTACTTGATTGTGCTCCTTCGTCTGGCTTTCCGGTGTCCTGCGTCTAATACTATTACTTTATTAGATACTGGAAGTGTCACTGTCTGTACAGTCTTATTTAATTCTGCTTTTTGAAAAGTGAAGGCAAATACGGCTATGAGTAATAGACTTGAAATTGCAATTAGTCTTTTTTTGTTTATTATAATCATAAAAAAATCACCTTTTAAATTATATTTTAAAAAGTGATTTTTATACGTAATTTTATTTTATTTTTCATTCTGCTGCTTCTCTTCTTTATCTATCTTCTACTTCTTCTGTCTTCTGCATCTCCCCAAGGTGTTCTTCCTTCTTCTTCATCTCCTTGCTCTATTGGCTCTTTCTCTTTTTGCTCTTCTTTTTCAAATTTTCCTTGTTCAATTTCTTCATTTACTCTTTGTTTTGCCTGTTCTAAGTTTAAGCCCTCTTGTCCTACCATATAATTTAAAATCTGTACTGCTTCTGGTTTCTGATATCCTTCTTGTATTAAACTTTCGATAAATTCATTTGGATGCTGAATTAAATACATTTCGCTATATTCTATTCCATCTTCTTTTAGTCCTGTATTTGCTGCTTTTTCATATGCCTCTGTTTGTCTATCTGGATCAGCTGCTCTTGTACGAATAGAAGTAGTTTGATTGACTGCATGTGAATTATAGTTTCTTCCCTTTGTTTCTATATCATGGGATAACCAATCTCCGTTTTGTCCTTGTCTTGCTTCTTCAATATCTAAATAACCATAACTATCAATTTTAATATTAATTCTAATATCTCTAATATCTTTGTCTACATTATTAAGTCCTTTTGTTTTCATTACTTGGTGAGGTACTTCTTTAGTAACAGGGTTTCCATCATTTCCAATACTAATGGTTTCTTGTCTTAGTGAAGTAGTAGAAGCTTCAAAATATTTGGAAGGCTGAGGTTGTCCATTACCGTCAATGTATTCAGCTTTTACTACACCTTGTGTATCACGATAGAAGTATAGGTTTGGTTCTAGATTAGGGTGATCTTTATAAAAATTGCTATTTTCCCTTATCATTAATATGTTATGACTTGGTACCTTTTTTGCTTTTGCTATTTGCTGTTTTTGGTCTTCTTCTGGCGATTTTTCTTGGTCTTCTTTTTCTAATCCGTCTGCATTGTTTTGTCCTTTTGCTTTTCCTTCTTTTGTTGTTTTTATTTTTTGAGAAGAAAGATATATTCTTTCTTCTCTTGTTAGTACTCTATCTTCTTTTTCTAGCTCCTCTGGAAGTTGAAAATCTAGATCTTCTAAACGAAGCATTTGTGCAAGTCCTTCATCAATTTGTTTTAAACTTTCTATATATTCTGGCATGAAATGTAATTTTCCTTGTTCATCTACAGTAGCAATTAAAGTATTTGTTTTACCAGAATATAGCTCATATGTATTTGTATTTTCTTTTGTATTTTCTATTTTTGCTACAAAGATATCGGTTTCGGCTAAATTGCTCCCTTGGAAAATAAAGTCTTTGTAATAATTGATGGTTCCTACTTGTGTATCTTCATTTTCTCTTCCTTGTTCAATTAGTTCTCCTATTTCTAGCATTTTTTTCAATGTATCTTGTTGTTTATTTTCTGGCATTTCCTCGCCTCCTTAAATTCCAAAGGACATTACAAAGTCTGTACCTTCTTTTAATTGCATAACAAAATTCTTTTTCTTTGCACTAGTTTCTTTTCCTGTTGCATCACTTATTGTAATATCATATAAATAAAGGTTTCCTTGCTTTTCTGCCTTTCCTGCTGCTAATTTATTTTGTACAAAAAAGTTTTTCTTTGCATATTCCTGGAACTCTGATTGTGTCCTGAAGTTATTGCTTTTGAATGTTTCATCTAATTTATCATATACGTATTTATAATCACCATCATTGATTGCTTCAAATACTTTCTGAATATTCATAAGTACTCTATCTTCTTCTGTTGCGTTAGCGTATTTCGTTGTAAATTCTGACAAATCAATGGTATACGTATCTAAAATAACACTATATTCTGTTAAAGAATTAGCATTAAATGCAATCATTTTCCCTGTCTGATCTAAGCATATATATTGCGTATAATTTCCACGATTTATCTTGTTATATTGTGTAATATTTCTACTTTGTAAAATTTGTTTATTTGTCTTTATATAATTATTAAAGTCTTCTACACTTTTGAATTTCTTTATTTGATACTCTTTATCTAATTTTTCATATAATAAATTCGTATCGTAGTTTAGCATTTTTTTGTAATTGTCATAATACTCTTTTGCTACTTGGTTATCTGTTATTGATTTATATTTAGTTTTATTATAACTCTTGTCTTCTATGTTTTCTATTTTGATATCTACATTTTGATTCTCTTTATAATTCAAATCATGTGTTTTCATATAGTCTTCTAAATAGATAGCAAAGGTTTCATTTTTAGAATCTATACTAATTAACATTGAAAATTCCGTCATCTTTCCTTGCTGTAATTTTTCTCCATAAATATAATAAGAACTTACAAATAATGAATTTTCTAATATATAAATATTTTTTAATAATATTTCTTCACTCACATCTTGACTTAATTTCTCTTTTAAGTTGCTCTGTGTTATTTGAAATTCTTGAATATATTCATTTCCTAACATAGCATATAAGGCTTTTTGAGCCTGTTCTTGCTCTTGCTTCTTATATGTTTGTAAGTTCATTCCTTCTGCTCCGTATTCTTCATCTTCTACTTCATATTCAATTATTTCTTCTCCCTCGCCATTCATGGTTGCAATATTGCTATAATATCGATCTACAATTTCTTTTACTCTAAAATAGTCATTTGTTAAAGTTAATTTTGTATAAGTTCTATTTACTTCTTCTGTTGTTTCATGCCCTACCTCAAATATTTCTTTGCTTGGATCATTTTCATTCGATTTTGCATATTGCAGTAAAATAAGGAGAGCTATTGCAACTATGGCAATGCATATGGCTATTACTATTATCATTTTTTTCATATTTTTCATATTGATAAATCTCCTCATTAGCTTAATTTTGTGGTCTAAATCCACATGTAAAATTCGAACCATAGATACCATTGTCTGTTGCTGGTGATACTCCTCTTATAGAGTTACCACTTCCTGCATTATATACTTTACCATCTCCTGCATAAATTTCAACATGTCCATAACCAAAATAAACAACATCTCCTGGTTGAAGTTCAGAAGAATTGGTTATCACTTTCCATCCCTTTGCTCTTAACTTGTTGCTCATAGTAGTAGCACCATTTGTATGATCAGCCGCTGTAAAATATCCAGCTTCTTGTAAAACCCATGATACATAAGTAGCACAACATGTATTTTTATTGGTTTTAGATGCCTCAAAAGTGGTACTTAGTGCATGCGATTTTCCTAATTTACCGCACTCTTCGTAACGATTACTTCCATATACACAATATGAATAGTTATTTTGCTCCATATATTTGTGTATTTGGTCAGCTATTCCTAGAATACCTGATGATATTTCGTTTCCTTCTTTTGTATAGTATTTTCCAGTATAAAATAGTTGCCAATTCGCATTTTTTCTATCTGTACTACCATTAAAAGGTTGTGCTCCACTCGCTGTTTTAAAAGCAGTTTTTAATGCTTCTGTATTTCCATATCGCCTATATGCTTCTGCAAAGTTTCCAATGTTTCCATATTGGTAGCATACTGCTACTAATGCATCTCTTTGTGATTGTTCTAAACTAATCCCATTATTGCTCAAATAAGTATCTACTTTCGTTTCAAATCCTTGTAAAACTAGTGCAAATACTGCCATTGCACTTTCTTTACTTACTAAATCTCCTGTATTTAATGTTCTTACATTTACTCCATAGGCCAAAAAATCCGTTTCCCAGTTATAGTACCCTACTCCATACTTTGGGTGATTTTCTTTTGCATTACTGCTATTGGATATATAAGTTGCAATTCCGTAAGCAACATTGTTATGTCCTGCACTACCATCTTCATATACAATATAATATTGCTCTCCGTCTTTTGTTGTAATATACTTTGTAGGCGGTGTTGTGCTTTCTCCTACTTCATATTTCCATAGTGCTAAATTTTCCCAAGCTTTAATATAGTTGCTAAGTACTCCTCCTGATAAAATATTTTGGAAATCACGTACATCAAACATATTAAAATTAAAATCTTCTGCACCGTAGTCTTTGCCAGTATATTTCTGCATAATATACCTCATGACTAATTCCATACCTTGTGTTTCTGGGTTTTGACTTAATAATTGGAAAAATAGTTCTGCATCTGTTTTTAAGTATTCACCTGCTGTTCTCTTTTCTTTTGAGTTTGGAATTCTATATTTGACATCTAATAGTTTAATAAATTCGTCTGTATTATCTGTATAGTCTGATGCAATACCAGAATCATATGTATCGCTAGTAATTGAAGTATGTACAGTGGAATCCTCTCTTGTTATCCAAGAAACTGATTCTTCCACTGTGTCGTCATCCCCTAATGATTTTGGATCTTCACTTTCTTGTGGAATGAGATAATTGTCTTCTATTGCTGTTCCTGGAATTTTACTATATGTAATTTTCTGACTGCATAACCACGTATCTACTGAAGTTACTCTAACTACTGGTGAAACGGTTGTTACTGTTGTAGTAGTTGTTGTTGTCGTTGTTTTATCCGAACTAGTCTCCATCGGTGTGTCTGGTGCTTGACCTGTTGGGTCTGTAACAATTATTCTTGTACGAACATGATTAGTTGTTTTGTCTACTTGTGTGGTAACATCTACTGATGTTGTATTTAAAACTGTTAATTGTATATTCGTTTTAGTCTTTACTAAATCTACCACTGCTGCTAAAAATTCTGGATTTCTCACTACCATTCCTAATTCTAAAAAGAAGTTCATTGGTGTTGCATATTGTGAAATCATACTTTTGTAATCTACGGTTACTTCTGTTGCAAAATAAGTTGTAGTAGTATCTTTATCAGCAAACCAATCTCCATCTGTTTTACTTTCTGTTTTGACTACTGTTGTTTGCAAAGTTGCTAAAACTAGCTCTCCATTATCATTTACAGAGAAATAATTTTGTATATCTTTTGCGTTTGCTTCTAATTTCTTTTTGAATGTATTTTCATTTGCATCATCTGATTGGTACTTAAGATAAGTTAGAGTTTGATATGGTGTAAGATTTTCTTGTCCTAATGTTGATTCTGGATACAGGAATACACGTCCTTGTTTGTCTAAATGATCATTTCCTCTTTTTAATTCTTGTGTCATAATTTGTGCTTCGAAAAACATTCTAATATATTTTCTTTTTGCTTTTTTTATTTCCTCTTCTCTGTCTGGTACTTCATAATCAATATCGCCGCAGCAATTCCAGGTCTTCTAAGTCTATTCCCGTAGCCTCTATGACGGCTATGAGTTGATCTAATTGTTCATCACTAATTTCGATTATAGTTTGAGGTCCTTTAAAGAAGTCTACAATGGCATTAATAATTCCTTGTGCTGTTTCTTTAATAATATTTACTAAAGCAATAAGGCAAGATGCTACCATAAGCCCTACTAAAATTATGGCAATAAATGGTATTGCTTTGATTAAAAGTTTTTTAATTGTGGATTTTGCTTTATTTTTTGCTTCTTCTTTTCCTGCTTGTTTTAGTTTGTCTCCTAAACTATCTTTTTGTTTTTCTTCGTCATTCAATTGCCTCACCTGCCTTTACTTTTTTACTTTTATAGATTTATTTTGATTGTGATTTTTTCTGCATTTTCTTGTTTTGTGTCATATTGTTCTTTGTTTAAATAAATATTTGTCATTTGCATAGCTTCTAGTTCGCTTCTTGTCATATAGATTTTGTTGAATTTAATATCTACCGTTTTTCTATATTGTGGATTCAATGTTAAGCTACTGATTGGCAGCTCTGAAATAACAGAAGAAAAGGTACTATTATTTCTTCCTATTAAACTAAAATTGTTCGCATCAGTTCCATCATTTAATAAAATAGTATTTTGTGTATTGTTTTGTATCGTCATGTTATAAATTTCATAATCTACATAAATGCATTTACTATTAATAGTAACATCAATTCCGTTACTGCTTCCCTGCTTACTTAATGTTTGCTTACGAATAAATTTATTAATATTTAATTTATATTCTCCATTTTGTTTTAGCAAAGTAATGTAATCTAAAAAGTTTCCGCTATTACCTTGTCCACCTGTTTGAAGTAAGTTTCCTTTATTATATGTAATGCGGTATGTATAGCAGTTGGAGACTGTATACCATAACTGTAATTCATAGTTGACTGTTTCTTCAAAAATTTGATTCATATAATTACTAATAAATAATTCTTTTGTTGGATATAACTCATTTTTACAATCATCTGATAATAAACGATAAGCATCATCCGCTTTTTTTTGGTTGCAAAAGCTGACAAACTGTTCTATAAAATCTGAGCTTTCTTTTGTTTCTTTTTCTGTTAATTTATCTTGCGATATAATAGATTCGTTTGGCTTTGTAATATCATTTGCTACTGTACCTTGTTTTATTTCATTCCTATCTTTTTCATTTCGCCTTTTTATTACACTATTGGCTATTTGTATGATAATAATAATGAGAGCTATGACTGCAATCGTTATTAATATCTTTCTTTTGTTTTGGTTCCAGTATCTTAATAACTTAATCATTGTTATAGCTCTCCTTTGTTATTTTAAAAATCGTTTTTAACTCCACGAACAGATTTCATTTCTCTTACAATCATGTCAACTGTTTTCATTTTTTCATTTCCTGTTAATCCTTGGCTTTCTAATCGTTTTGATAAGTCTGTTCTTAAATCTCTTACTGTGCTCTCTTCTCTTAAGTCTTTTGCACTATAATCTTTTACTTCTTTCATAATCGCTGCTGTTTGTGCTTGTGCTCTTCTGTTTGCCTCCTCTTCGGCTACTCCTGCTTGAGCCATTTCTTTCTTTATTTTATCTTCTAATTTTACAGCTTTAAAGGTATCTTTTCCTTCGATTCCAATACTGTCATAGTATGCTCCCTGTTCCAATTTTGCTTTTAGTTCTTTCTTAGAAGCATCTGGGTATTTCTGACTATACAATTCTTCATTATCTTTTATATAATTTTCTTTTCTTTGCTTTAGCGCTGCTTCATAAGCCCCTCCAGAGCCTTGTCTATAACTGTCTGCTACAAAAGATCCTGCTTGTGCTACTGCACTTGATCCAATTGTACTGCTTAATGCCGCTCCTGCTAATGTATATTTTCCAATATCGCTTAAGTCATCACTTGCAATACCTGCTGCCATTCCTAGTATTGCTCCAGGTGCTGCTTTTAGCGCTGCCTTTCCTGCTGCCTTTCCAGTTTGTAATGCTACATTTCCTACTCCTAATGCAGCATGTCCAGCTGCTTTTGCTGCACCAACTGCTGCCTGTCCAGTTGCTCTTGCTAAAGTACCTGCTGTATTTCTAATAGGCTTTGGTATATAAGTTCTTCCGAAATCTCCTACTTTATGAGCTCCTGCTGATGCTAATGCACCTACTTGACGTGCTCTTGCAGCAGCCATATCTCTTACACTTCTTGCACTACCCGCTACAGATCTGCCAAATCTTATAGCTCCTTGTCCCGCAGCTGAATTGGCAATTTTGTTACCTGCCCACGAAGCGCCTGATCTTGCAATTCCTCCTAGATATGCTCCTGCTCCTCTTGTATCATTATCAGACCATTCAAAAGCAGTATCTTTTAAATGGATGCCATCTGAACCCGAACCTGAATCTGGTGGTTCTGGTGGAGGCGTTGGTTCTGGTGGAGGATTTCCTCCTTGTCCTCCATTTCCTCCTTCTGAAGGTGTTTGTGTCGGTTCATGTGTATTTGAACTTTCTCCTCCGCCACCTCCATTTTGGTCCCAGTCTTGTCCTCCTCCTAATGTTGGCTGATTAGCTTCCCTTGGAGATTGTGCATCGTTTGAATCGTTTGTACCACTGCCACTACTTCCGTTGCCAAATGCATCTTCTAGAGATGGTGCTGAACCCTCTGGTTTATTTTTGGTTTTAATCCCCTTATTTCCACCACCTCCAGCACCTTTTTTAGGTGCCATAAGATTTCTCATATGATTCATAACAGCAGCTCCACCTGCTGCGCTGGCAACAGCTCCTAATGCTCCCGCTGTACTTGCTTTTTCAAATCCAAAGAATTTACGAAGTATTTTTTCAGCTGGAGTAATAAACGCTAATGCAACAATTGCAAATAATGGATTTTTAGCTGCTAAATCAATTGCGGATCCTACGAAAATACTATAAATAATTAAATGGAATGGTTGTAATAATGCATTAAATACATATTCTTTTAACCACATATCAAAAGCTTGTGCTTTTCCATCTCTTATTTTGTCTATTGGATAAGTCATTGCTACTAGTGGAGAAATCAGTGTTAAAAATGCAATTGTCAGTACCCTCTTTAAGTAATAGAATGTGAACATGAATGTATAAATTACCATTGCTAAGTATAAAATCAAATACAAAATCTTGCCAGATACATTTGGTGCTTGCATTTTAAAACGAATCAATCCCATCAAATCTGTATTAAATTCTACAGTTCCATCTGAGTCTCCTTCTACTTTAACTGCTACATTATTTCCATTGCTATCTTGTGCTCCTGTAATTGCTCCTGTAATTTCATTTACAATTGTTGTTGTAAATGTCATAATGTAATGTAAGCAAAATAGAATACATAGAGCAACAAGCCAATCTATTAACATTTGCTTATATTTTGCTTTGTCTGATGCTGTACTACTAATAACAATTCTAATACCTACATATACTAATACTAGCATTAATGCTACTACTGCTAAATTTCTTAATGATACATACCAAGAAGCAATGGTACTATGTAATGCTTGTGTAATAGAACGTTCATTCATGTCTTCATTTTCCCAGTCAACCGGATCAACAAAGTTAATATCTAAAGCTGGAATTTTTCCTGAGAAAATCTTTTCTGGTGAATATCTCATAACTGGAATTGCATATGTACTGTTTCCGCCAAATACTTTTATCTAACTCATCGGCATTGATTGTAATTTGTGCCTCTCCGTTTCCAGTAGAATATTTAAATTCTTTATATTCATCATCTATCTTCGACATAAAATCATCTTTGTCTGCTAAATAAAAGTTCAATCCACTTGAATCTTCACTATTATTAAATTCTCCATCTACTAAAAATGCTTGCAGTGCTCCTACAAAAACATCTAATATCGTTCCTACTAAGTCAAAGAGTGGATCTAATAAGATTCCTCCTATTCCCGCTTGTGATTTTACGGGCACAGCAAAACTAAGCAATAACACCACGATTATTGATAGAAATATCTTTTGTGTTAACTTATGGTTTGCAATTAATTTCTCCATAATTCCCCCTAATAATTTATTGCTTGTTTATTTTTCTTCTGTGCTAATTTATTTAAGTTTGTTTCTACGAATTCAAATTCTTTTGCAGTTGGCTGTATTTGAATAATAGCACTATCTGCTCCTACTTTTAATAATCCTTCTCCTTTGAAACAAGTAATTAAAAAGCTTGATTCCCCTTCACTTAATTTGAATACTTCTTTTAAGTATTGAATTTCTGATTTATCTTGTGCTAAGAATAATTTTGTGTCTGAAGAAGTTAGTACCGCTTGTGCTTCTGGTTTCTCATAAAAGTCTTGAAATCTTTGAGAAATAATAGCTAAAGATACATTTCTTTTTCTGGCACGTCTTGCCATGGTATTTAGGAAATCTACTGCCTCTGGATATGGTAATAACATCCATGCTTCATCTACTAAAACTCTTTTCTTAGAAGCTTTTGATCTATCTTCACTATTTTTCTTAACATACTTTTCCCAAATCCAAGCAAGTAGAATTTGTTGTGCTAAAGGTCTTGCAAATCTTTCTTCTAGTTGCGAAATATCTAAGTTAATGAATAGTGTTCCATCTAATAGATCAAAGGTAGATTGTCCATCAAAGTATGCCATTTGCCCATCATACTCTCTGATATATTGTTTCATAACCTTTAGCAAATAACTATAATGGAAGCTATAATCTTGATTTGTATTTGCTGCTGCTTTTGCTTGAATTCTTTTGTACCAAGAACCAATGGTAGGCATTTGTTTTCTTTCTCTTCCTAGCATATTTCCATTTGCTAAACCAGAGGTTGCGTCGTATAAGCTGTTAGGATCGCTGTTAATTCCGTGTGCTATATATTCTTCTGCTACTGATTCGGCTATGATTTGTTTCGTAAGTTCGTTTACTTCTTGACTTCTAGTACTTCCTCTTGCCATAGTAAGTAGAGCTTGTGTTACGTCTTCCACCTTATTTTCTACATTTAATACTAGTCTTTCTTTTCCTGTAATTTCATCTTTTACTACTTCTGTTTCAATATCAAAGATATTAATAATTGTTTTTGAAGTAGGTGATAAAACAACGTTAATACCCCCTAGACTCTCTGCTACAATACTATACTCACCTTCAGCGTCTAGCGCCAAACTTTGAATTCCCATTAACACTGCGCTACGAGAAATTAAAGTTTTCATAGTTACTGATTTACCAGCACCAGATTTAGCGAAAATAACCATATTGTAGTTAGTAAGTGAGTTATGGAAGTTATCAAAAAGAATTGGCACTCCTGTTTGTTTGTTGATTCCTAAAGGAATTCCTGTTGGATGTCCTACTTCTGATGTTGTGAATGGGAAAACTGTTCCCATAGAACGTCTATCAAAAGTATGTGTCTTTTTAATTTTATCTTCCATTAAAGGTAAATTGGACTTAAATGCTTCTTCTTGCATTCCCCATGCAGTTTTAATATTTACTAATGATTTTGACATTTCTGTTGCTAATAATTTTGTGTATTTATCTAGGTCTTCTAAGCTATAGGCAAATAAAGTTGCAACAATGGATGCTTCATACAGTTTGTTAAATCCTGCTGCAATTTCATCTCTCAATTGTTCTGCTTCTAATCTTTTTTGACCCAATGTACTTTCTCTATTAATATTTCCTTTGTCTGCTGCTACAATTCTTTCTGTTTCCAATTCATTGATAACTCTATTCAATTCGTTTTGTGATCTAGATTCTTGAATTGGATTAATATAAATAGAGGTATTAATATCTCCGAATAAATACATATCTCTAAATAATTCAGGGAAGGTACACATTCTAGGAAGTGCTGATACAAAGAAGCTCCTTGCATACCTTGTGACATTAGAAATAATTTCTAAATGGTCAATATTACTTGTGTCTATTCCTGCTGGTGAGATTAATTCTTTAATCGTTTTTTTCTTCAAAATTTTATATTCATTTGGTTTTGTGTAATCATTATGCTGTTTTTGTACTTCTATCTCTTCCTTCTTTCTCATTTGCTCCTACGCCTCCTTCTTCTGTACTTTCTGAAGTTTGTTTTTTAGGCCTTCCTCTTCTCTTTTGTTTTTCTTCTTGAATTTTTTCAATAGCATTATCTGCAATATCATTTCCAATAGCGCCTCTATTTTGCTCTACAATGATGGAAGCTAATTGTGCTATTAAATCATCCTGATTCTCTTGTTTTTGTTCAAAAGCTTTTTGCTTTTCTGTTTTTGCTTCTATTACTTTTTGGTTTGCTTTTTCAAAAGCTGCTTTTTCAATTTGTTCATTTAGTGCTTTCATTTTTTTATCTACTACATCTGGTGCTGTAGAATATAGTTCGTTATATCCAGCTTCTATTGCTTTATCAATTCCATAAATTTCTGCATCATCTCTGTTGTATGCTATGTATAGTAAATCTACTAATTCATTAGAGTCTAGTACTTTTCCTGTAACACCACATACAGATAAAGTTCTCACAATAGATTGTGCTCTTGTGTACAATTCTGAAAAAGCTAAATTTCTAATTTCTTGCTTATCAAAGTTGTTTTCTCCTAGTTCTTCTGGGTAATATGGAATGATGATGTAATATTTTTGATTTAGTACATTCTTATTTAAACTCATCTTTTCAGTAGTATAGATAATATCTTTTCCATATTCATATAGATTAGTAGTTTTGGTTAAATCATAAAATGCTGCATTTAGTTGTTCTTGCGTATAGTTTCCTGAATTAACCATTTGCTCATATTTTCTTTTTTCTTTTTCTAATTCTTCTTCAATTTCTTTTACTTTATCGCGATAAGTTTGAATACTACTTTCTAAGTTAATCGTTCTCGTCTGTGTGTAAATTTGAATAGGATGTCTTAGGGTATTTAAAAATTGAATAAATCCTTCTTCTACTGCATTTTTTTCTACTTCTGACATCAAATCATAGTTAATACCTTGACATTCTACTACCATGACATATTTTCCACCATTTTTTGTAGAAATCATATTATCTTCTACAGTATCAAATTCCATAAAATCAAAAGCAGATTCTACTGAATAGTTTTTACTGGTTTTAATTTCTTTTTTATTTGAAATTGTTGAAGTACTTTTAGCGGTTTCTGGTTGTTTATTTTTTGATTTAAAATATAGCATACAAAGGACGGCAAGTAGCATTACCATGGCAATTAATACAATTGCTAATATTATTGTAATCATTTCAATCATTATTTTCACCCTCCTTGTAGATATATACTTTCTTTCCTTTCATTTTGAAAGTAATTGCTCTTTTGATAATATCGTCCAAATTTTCTCCACCTGTTTTTTTAGAAAACTCGAACTTTCCTAATTCTGGCATTTTTAGAGTTCCTATTGTAAACCCAATTACTGCAAAAATAGCTACGCAGGCAATTCCAACCATTGTCATTCCAAAGCTAGAGAAGATAAAATAAAATGGTAAACCTATGGCTGCTGCTATTACAGAATATATTAAACTTTTAGTCGTAAAAATAAATAAAATTCTGCCTTCACCTTTTACATTTCTGGGTAAATTATATGTGCCCATAAGCTGCTTGTCCTCCTTTGTTTCTTAAGTCTCTTTTGTTTTTCATAATTCTATTTATGCTTATCATATATTATAGCAAATAAACACGAAAATTGTAACTAAAAAGCAAAAAAAAGTGCACTTTTTGTGCACTTTTAATATGTTTGTAATATATTCGTAATGTTTTTGTAATATTATTAAACAATTTGAATTGAAAATAAAATTTTTACAATAGCTGATCCACCTAAAATTAGCATAGCACCAACTACATATGGAATCATTGTTTTCTTGTATTCTGCTTTTTCTGATGCACTTCCCATCATGTATTTAATACCTAAAATTAATATAACAATAACAGCTACAACGATTCCTACTGTTGTAATAATATCAGCAATTTGTCCACCAATTGATGCAACATTTTCTGCGCCATTAGCAGTTTGGTTATCCATTATTCCTACGATACTATCAACATTAGGAGCTGCTTTAGCAACTGTACTTAATGTAAAGCAAATCATTACAACCATTAATAAAATACTAATTAGTTTCATTGTTTTTTGCATAGTTTTTTCCTCCCTTTATTTTTATATTTATTTGATTTATTCCAATTATTTTTGGAATAATATTAAAATCTTTTTATTTTTTAGTTTAACTATAAATTAATTAAGCCCCTGTAAGATAGTGATTACTAGTTTCCAAATACCAAATGCTCCAAAAATAACAACACAACCTGCTACATATGGTATTAAAGATTCTTTTACTTTGCTTTTTGCTTCTACACTTCCTGTAATAAATTGAATACCTAAGACTACTCCTACAATCATGGCTACAATTGTTCCAATTATTAATAAAATATTGTAAATGGAGTCTGATAAATTATGAATGTCTTCATTATCAATCTTAGAATCACCTTGTCCATTTTGTATAAAACTATCTGCCCCTGATACTATATTACTGAGTGTTGCAGCATTAGTACGAGAATAGCTCATAGAAAATGATAATAATAAAAATGTGGCTATTAAAATTACAGCAAAGTATTTCCAAATTTTCATTTTTATTACTATCCTTTCTTTTAATTCTTTATTTTTGTATATTATTATACAATATATTTGTTTATTTTTCAATATTTTATGTTTTTTTATTCAATATTAGTTGCTAATTTTGCTATTAGTTTTAAAATTCCGCTAACTCCTATTATCATAACAACTCCTACTAAATATGGAATCATTGTTTTTTTGTATTCTGCTTTTTCCTGAACACTTCCAACCATATACTTAATTCCAATTACAATAATCGTAATTACTGCAACAATAATGCCAAGCGTAGATAGTATATTAAATATGATTCCTCCTTTTTGAGCAACTACATTTGCATCACTTGTATTAATGCTACCTGGTTTATATGCATTTGGGTCTGTAATTGGGTCACTAATTGCTGTTGTAATACTTGGAAAAATCATCATAAAACTTAATATTAAGATAACTATGATAAATAAGCTTTTTTTCTTAATCATTTTTCTTCCTTTTCTTTTGATATTGTTTCTTATTATACCTTACTTTTTATTTGTTTTCAAGTACTTTTATCATAGCATATCTTTTTAACTTTTTCTTCATTGTCACAGAAATGTCATAAAAATGTTATGTTTTTGTAATAATTTTCTATTATGCAGAAAAGCAACTAGGATACATCTTATCCTAATTGCTTTTTTATATATTCTGCATATCTGCATCATTCATTTACTTTTTTGTTACCATTTGTTTTCCATTTGTTTGTGTTGCTAGTTTCATTTGTGAGCTATAATATTGTGCTATTAATTGATCTAGCTCCACACTGATTTGATAAGTGATATTGTAATCTGGTTCATTTAGTATACTGTCATTTAGTTTTTCCCTTAATTTACAAATTTCTTCATTTAACATATGAATCACTCCTCTTTTTTGTTTTTTCGTCTTTAGTATATATTTAAAATACCATATTTTTACATATTAGTCAATCGTTTTTTGCTTATTTTGTAGTATTTTCAGTGATTTTCGTATGACATTTTTCTTCTTTTTTTTATTTTTTTCGACAGTATTTTTTCTCTTTCGATTTTGTTTGATTTTTGATGACACCAAATCTCAAAATTAACTGCTATTTAATAAATAAACCAAACCTAGTACATTAGGTTTGGTTTTGTCTTATCATTTATTTGGCTCTACTATAGAAAGAACTTCATTTTCTTCTTTGAAGATGTTGTTTAACACAGTCTGTGTATAGTCTTTTGTTACAGTTTCGAATTCTTCAATATAGTCAAAACTGTTTATTTGTTTCATATTATCTGCTAAAAACATCCTTGCTGTTTCTGAAGTACTGTTATATTCTACTACATAATCTCCATAGATTTTCTTTTTGATGCGATTGAAATGTTCTTCATCTATGCCATTTTCTTGCATTTGCTTTACTATTTGGTCTATCTTTTCTTTTACCAAGCGTGGCTCTTTTGTAAAACCAGATATACATATATGTGCATATTGGTCTGCAAATTCATAATCTAAATCTGGTTGACTAAGGAGTATTCCTTTTTCATATAATTCTTGATATAAATCTGAGCTTTTTCCAATTATCATATTTAGTAATATTTCAATTGCAATATGCTTTTGAATTCTGTTTTCTTTGCTGTTTTCTATATCTTTATATCCTATCATAAACATTGGAAGGCTCACTTCCATTTGTACTGTTTTTTCTTTCTTGTTTATTTTGTCTTCTTGTGCTGGATAAATTCTTTTTATTTCTCCTTGATTTTCTTTAGAAATTAAACGTTTCTTTACTTCTTTTAGTATTTCTTCTGGTTCAAAGTCTCCACATATTGCCATTGTTGTATTAGATGGGTGATAAAAAGTGTTATAGCATTTATATAATACATCTGGTGTTATTTCGCTAATAGATTCTACTGTTCCTGCTATATCAATTTTAATAGGATTTTCATGATACATACAGTCTAGTGCATTCATGTATAATTGCCATGCTGGTTCATCATCATACATTTTAATTTCTTGCCCAATAATTCCTTTTTCTTTTTCTACATTTTCGTCTGTGAAGTATGGGTTTTGTACATAATCCATTAATTCGTCTAGTCCTTCATAAAAATGTTCTGTACATTCAAATAGATATGCTGTATGATCATTCGTCGTATAGGCATTTGCGTCTATTCCTAATGCCATTAATGTGTCTAAGCTATTTGTTCCATTTGCTTGTTCGAACATTTTGTGTTCTAAAAAGTGTGCTACTCCATCTGGAATATATACTTCTTCTCCTGTTTGTGGCATGATGAAGTGATTATCAATTGATCCAAAATGTGTGCCCCAAATAATGTATTTCTTTTTTGTATTTTTTCTCGGAATAATGATGACTGTCATTCCATTTTCTAATTTCTCAATATAAGCTTTTTCTTTTATTTTTGAACTTTCTATGATTTTCATCTACTTTATTTCCTTTCACTAATCCTTTAAAAAGTAAATTGTGTTGATTTTAACGTCTTTTGCAAGTTCTATTACTTGCCCTTTTGTAGCTTCTAAAATTTGTTTTTTGTAGTCTTCTATACTCATAAATCTATCTGATAGTTCTTGACCATAATAATACGTAATTTCTGTATCTTGTTCTTCTGAAATAGCATCTACTGAAGAAACAATTAGTCTTTTGGCATTCTCTAAGTCTTCTTCTGAAAATTCTCCATTTGCGATATCTGTTAGCTGTTGTTTTATCGTTTCTAGTGCTTTTTGGTAATTTGCAATTTCTATACCGCAACGAATGAAAATGCTGTTTTTAGTTCTTAAGTAGTTAGATCCTGCTGTGTATGCTAGACTTTGTTTTTCGCGTACATTTTGGAATAATTTTGAATTAGCTCCTCCACCTAAGATAGCATTATAAACAGATGCTATAAAGCGAGAGTTTTCTTGCGTGTTTAAAATATCTAATCCTATTACTAGCTTTCCTTGTGTTATTTGCATGCTTTCTTCTATGGTGTTTGGTTGAACTTCTTTTTTGCCTTCTGTGATTTCGTTATTAATTACATATTGTGGTTTTCTTTCTTGTAATTTTTGAATATTTTCGTTTTCTTTGATTTGCTTTATGGTTTCTTGTTCATTTAACCTTCCTGAACAAAAGATATCCACTTTACATTTTGCAATTAATTCTTGATAGCGTTGATACAATAATTCTGATGTAATACTATCTATATCTTCTATATAACCAAATTTATATAATCCATATGGCTCATTTTTGTACATTTCTTCAATACATCTATCATAAGCATATTTCGCTTTATTATCTATCTTTGACTCAATAATTTGTTTTAAATTTTTCTTTTCACCTTCCACATATTCTGGCTTGAAAGCTCCATTTACCATTAAAGGGTTGAACGCTATATCAAAAAGAATAGATAAGCATTTTTCATTTAGCTTTTCTGGCTCTGGTAAAAATTCTTCACTTAATGTTTCTAAATAGAATTTTAGTATATGGTTATCGCCTGTTTTTTCAATTCCGCAGTTGAAGCTAGCTCCATACATTCCCTCTAATTCTTTACTAATAGCTTCTTGAGTTTGAAATCTTTGTGTTCCTCGTCTTAACACAGCTCCTATTAATGCATCTAAAGTAACCTTTTCCCTTTCTAATGGAATAGCTAGAAAGATGGCATATAAATTAGTTTTAAAGTTTTCTGTATGAATTTGATGAAGAGTAATTCCTTGTTTGATTTCTTCTTTTTGGTAATTCATGTTTTTTCCTCTTTTCTTTTATCTTTGATTTCGCTAACGCATATTTACATTATAATCTATTTTTGTAAATTTATACAAGTTGATTTATGAAAAATTAGAGTAAATTTTCTATATGCTTCTTAAATGCAAAAAATGTAAAATCATTGCTGATTTCACATTTCTCATTTTTATTAACTTAATAATTTTTTAGCTGCATCATTGATTGCTTTTCCATCAGCGGATGCTCCTAATCTTTCTTTTGCTGTTTTCATTACCATTCCCATATCTTTTATAGAACTAGCACCTACTTCTTGTATAATCTCTTTTACTTTTTGTTCTATTTCTTCTTGTGATAATTGCTCTGGTAAGTATTCTTCTAGAATAGCGATTTCTTCATTAATTTGTTTTAATAAATCTTCTCTTCCACTTTTTTTATAGTCTGGTATGGAGTCTCTTCTTTTTTTAGCTTCTTTTGCAATAATTTCTACAATTTGTTCATCTGTTACTTCTATTTGCTTGTCTTTTTCTACTTGCAAAACTGCTGCTCTTACCATTTGTACTACATTTTTACGAGTTACATTTTTGTCTTTCATAGATTCTTTTAAGTCTTCTAATAATTTTTCTTTTAGCATACTTTTCTCTCCTTTTTTCAAAAAAGGGTTGAAAATTATTTATCTAACTTTCAACCCTCCCATTTTTTCTTAGAATTTTCTTTTTCTAGCTGCCTCTGATTTCTTTTTTCTTTTTACGCTTGGTTTTTCATAATGTTCTCTTTTTCTAACTTCTTGCAATACTCCATTTCTTGCGCATTGTCTTTTAAATCTTTTTAAGGCATCTTCTATATTTCCATTATTAACTTTAACTTCTGACATAATTTTATTCCCCTCCCTTCAGTAATTACACTCTTACGTGTGGGATTTTCTTGTTGTACGATATTTCTAAACTTTCGTACGTTACATATTATACATTTATCCATGAATTTTGTCAATAGGTTGTCTAGCTTTATTTATCAAATTCAAATAAATCTCCTAATGGTTTTGCTTCGTTTATCCTTTTGATTGCTTCTGCAAATAGTGGAGCTATAGATAATACTTTTATCTTCTCTATTTGTTTCTCTTCTGTTAATGGTACCGTATTGGTTATGACTAATTCTTTGATTGGTGAGTTTTGTATTCTGTCAATTGCTGGTCCGCATAAGATTCCATGCGTACAAGCTGCATAGATTTCTTTTGCTCCATTTTCTTTTAAAATTCTTGCTGCCTCTACCATAGTTCCTGCTGTACTAACTTCATCATCAAAGATAAGAGCTGTTTGGTCTTTTACCTCTCCTATAATATTAGCTGCAACTGCTTTATCATCATTTCCTGCTCTCCTTTTGTCAATAAGAGCCATTGGACATTTGAAATATGTAGAATACTTATAGGCTTTTTTAGAACTTCCTGCATCTGTTGCAATAACCACTTTGTTTTCAATATCTTTAGCGTCAAAATAAGATTGTAACAAATGTTGTCCTGTTAGACGGTCACAAGGGATATTAAAGTATGCTTGAATGGCTGGATTGTGTAAATCGCATGTGATTATTCTGTCTACTCCTGCTGCTTCTAATAATTCTGCCAATAATCTTGCTGTTACTGGCACACGTGGCTGATCCTTTTTGTCTGATCTAGAATAGATAAAATATGGTAATACTACATTAATTCTTCCTGCTGATGCTCTTTTAGCAGCATCTACCATGATGAGTAATTCCATAATTCTTTCATTAACTGGTGGCTGAGTAGTTTGAATTAGATAAATGTCTTGTTCTCTGACAGTCTCTTTGTATTGTACAAAGTTATTATCGTTCGCAAATTTGTAACACTCTACCTCTCCCATTGGTAATTCTAGACTTTCACAAACTTCTTTTGTAAATTTCTCAGCTGTTGGACAAGCAAAAACTTTAATTTGGTTCATTCTTTTTCCTCCCATTTTTATTTTAAATTATAGATTATAATTTTTTATGAAATCAGAGATTGTTTCCACACTTTGGGCAATTTTCTAAATGAAAATTAGTACTTTCATAGCCGCAATGTGAGCATTGCATTTTCTTTACTTGAACACTGGTATAACCGATATCATATTGTTCTATTAGATCTGCTAATTTCTGTAAGCTTTCTGGATTTTCTATCTCTTGTGTTTCCATTATTGCCCAGAACTTATTTCCTCCTTTAGTTAGCTTATGATACGGACCTTCTATTTTAGCTTTTTCTTCTAGAGTTCCCTTATAATCTGCTGGTAAGGAATTTCCATTGGTATATGCTTCTTTATCTGTTACTCCTATAATTATTCCAAATTTATTTTGATCTCTTTTTAAAAACTTTTCTTGTAACTTTGAATGTGAAGTAGCAATTATATTATAATTTAAATTATATTTTTCTGATAATTGCATTGCTATTTCTTCTAAATCTGTAATTATTTCTATTCCTAGTTCTTGGGCTTCTTTCGTTTCTCCATGGTGTTTTCCTGTTAATGCAGCTAGGCATTCTGCTAGTCCTATATAACCGATACTTAAAGTTCCATGTTTTAAAACAGCAGCAGTTTTGTCAAATGCTTTCAATTTTTCACTTTCTTGCCATAGCCCTGACATAAGAAGAGGAAATTGTTTAGCAATTGCTGTACATTGAAAGTTGTATCTTTCGTATAATTGTTTTCCTGCTATTTCTGCATATTCTTCTAATTTTTGTATAAAAATCTTTTTTACGGTTTTATGGTAAGAATCTGGTATTACTCTGTTTGACACCTTGCCTAGTTCAAAAGAAATCCCTAACTTTTCTTGTGCTTCTATGGCTGATTTTATAGCAATTTTAGGTAAATTTATAGTGGTGTATGAAAGATTTCCTCTTCCTATAGCTGTCTTTTCACCATGTCTATTTTCAAATACTCTTGTTCTTCCTCTCATGACTGCACATTCGTATTGATATCTGTTACTGTCTTTCTCCTGCCAATTTTCGTTTTGGTTGAAACTTGCGTCTAAGTTTAAAAAGTTTGGCATGTAGCGTTTACTTGCAATTTGGCAGGCTAATTGATATAAATCATAGTTTTTATCTTGTGGTAAATAATTAATTCCTCTCTTTTTCTTCCAAATTTGAGTTGGATAAGTTGGTGTTTCTTGGTTGCCTATTCCTTGCTCTGTGGAAAGCAGCAATTCCCTGATAATACACCTTCCTTCTGGGGAAGTGTCTGTTCCATAATTAATATTACTATCTACTACTTGGTTTCCACCTTTAGAATGGATCGTATTCATATTATGAATAAAACCCTCTATTGCTTGATGTACACGAAATACTGTATTATTCATTGCTGCTTGTAAGTCTCTTTGTTTTCCTGTCAATTTATTTAAGTCTTTAGTAATATATTCTTC
This sequence comes from uncultured Clostridia bacterium, assembly GCA_910589185.1. Classification (GTDB taxonomy): domain Bacteria; phylum Bacillota; class Clostridia; order TANB77; family CAG-508; genus CAG-273. Next base: position 44,731 of record CAJUSU010000002.1, on the reverse strand, counting down.
TGGTTGATAATCTAATAAGTCTGATAAATCTTTTCCTAATAAATTTGCAATTTTTTCTACTTCTTCACGAAAAGTCATTTTAACATATGGTGCTAAATAATAGTCAAATGCAGGTATAGCCTGTCCTCCGTGCATTTCGTTTTGAACAATTCCCATAGTGATAAATGCCAGTGCGCATGCTGCTTCAATTCTTTGTGCTGGTCTCGAACTACTTGTTCCTATATTAAATCCATTTTCTAATATTTTGTTTAGGGGGTGTTGTAGACAAGTTAAAGATTTAGTTGGGTAATAGTCTTCGTTATGAACAAAAATATAATTATTTTTTACTGCTTCTCTTGCTTCACGAGATAATAAAAAGTCATCTACAAATGGCTTTGTTGTTTCTGATGCAAATTTCATCATCATACCAGTAGGAGTATCTGTATTTCTACTGAATGTCTCTTTATTTCCTTCATTTGCTTTGGCACTAATGATATCTAAAAATACTTCTTTCGTTTTGGATTTTCTTGCTACATCTCGATTATAGCGATATGTAATATAACTTTGGGCTACTTCTTTTCTAGCAGATGCCATTAACTTTTTTTCTACAGCATCTTGAATTTCATAAACTGTAGTTTGTGGCTTATCTTCAAATTGTTTTTGTACAGATATCGCTATTTTGTTAGCTAAGTCGATATCTATTCCTTCTGGTGTTTGCGCCATAGCTTTTGTTACCGCCTTAACTATTCTTTCTATATTAAATTCAACTACTCTTCCATCTCTTTTTATTACTTGCAAATTTTATTTCCCCTTACTTTTTTATTTTTGTTTTGGGACTTTCTCTCTTTTTGATACCTTTATTATAATTTTCTTTAGTCGAAATTGCAAGAAATTTGTTGGAAATTTTCCAGTGTTTTTTTATTAAATATTTTACTAAAGAATTTCTATTTTTTGAGTTTGGGTTCTAATATATTTAGATTGAAACAAGAAAAAGAATATGTGATAAGTGTAAGAAAGAGTCTTTAAATTCTAATATATTTACATTAAAATATTCACAAGTATATACACAGAAGATGGCATTTCAAATTTTAAATTCTAATATACTTAAATTAAAATATAAAAGTAAAAGAAGCTGACAATGCTGTCATAAAATTTAAATTCTAATATATTTAAATTAAAACTGTTTTCTATTGATTGTGCATATTTCTCGCAATCTTGCTTTAAATTCTAATATATTTAAATTAAAACAAAAGCAGATTATCTAAATACTTGCAATAACTTCATCTTTAAATTCTAATATATTTGCATTAAAATAAAGAGTGTCACATAAAAAAAGTATTATTTAGTAGACTTTAAATTCTAATATATTTACATTAAAATCTAGAATCTAGTGAGTCAATAAGTTCTGCATTATCAGTCTTTAAATTCTAATATACTTACATTAAAATCAGACATTTGTAAAGGATTTGCCGTCAAATATAAAAAACTTTAAATTCTAATATACTTACATTAAAATTACAGGTGAAGTGATTTTCCGTCCGGTGCTGACACCTTTAAATTCTAATATACTTACATTAAAATAAATAATGAGTAATAGATTTATTTATATTTGTTTGCTTTAAATTCTAATATATTTACATTAAAATCAAGAAGTCCTTTTACTTACGAACAAATCGCATATTTACTTTAAATTCTAATATATTTACATTAAAATTCAAGAAAAGATATGGAAGCAGAACAGCAAGGTGCCTTTAAATTCTAATATATTTACATTAAAATCCATTTATATAAACTGTAATTACGATCTCTCTGTCTTTAAATTCTAATATATTTACATTAAAATTCATTTTTGCATATGTATCATAACTGTTATAAAGCTCCTTTAAATTCTAATATATTTACATTAAAATTATTACAAAAAGCCTAAGCTTGCCATCATTGTAATTCTTTAAATTCTAATATATTTACATTAAAATGCACTACATTTCATATAACTTCTTTCCATTCAAACTTTAAATTCTAATATATTTACATTAAAATACATTTGTTACCTTTTCAAGTTCTAATTCAGAGAACTTTAAATTCTAATATATTTACATTAAAATTACATTGCTAAGCCATCTATCACCATTACTACTTACTTTAAATTCTAATATATTTACATTAAAATGTACGTAAATTAATAAAGAGGGGGTTTTTAATTAACTTTAAATTCTAATATATTTACATTAAAATAGGTACCTCTAAACACCTTGAATTTTCTAAATTATATCACTTATTTTCGTCGATGTAACCAATTTTATCTATTTTTATTATTAAAAATTCTAGCTTCTTCCTAAAATGCTCTCCACAGGCATATTTGAAAATTCGTCGACCTCCCAGTGTTTTTACACTATCATAGGTCGACGAAATATCATTTTCTATTTTACTTCTTTAATTGCTTTTTCTGCATAGCTATTATTAACTATTTTGTCATAGTCTCCTTCTTTTTCTAATTCTCCTGCTTCTTTCATTACAGTTTGAAGTAAGTCAAAAGATTCCTTTTTCAAAATAGGATCGCTTTTCCAAGCGTCAATGTCCATATAGCTTTGAACAGCTGCTTCAAGCATTTTTACATCTGTATCTGGGAAAAAGTCTTTAATTACTTCTACAATTTCTGCTGCGGTATGTTCTTTCACCCATTTTTCTCCTTTATAAATGGCATTTGTAAATCCTTGGATAACTTCTGAATTTTGTTCCATGTAGCTTTTCTTTGCGAAATAAGCTGTATATGGAATTTCTCCTGATGCTTCTCCTACTGACGCTACTACATAACCTTTTCCTGCTGCTTCTGTCATGGAAGCTGTTGGCTCAAATAGTGTTACATATTCTGCATCTCCACCTGCAAAAGCTCCTGCCATTAAGTCGAATTTGATACTGTCATCTAATACTAAGTCCTTTTGTGGATTTAATCCATTTTTCTTAAGTACATATTCAAAAGTCATATAAGGAACTCCACCCTTTCTTCCAGGGATAACAGTTTTTCCTTTTAAATCTTGCCAACTAAATTTATCTGTTTTTTCTTTGCTTACTAAGAAAGAACCATCTTTTTGCGTCATTTGTGCAAATACTTGTGTATGGTCTTCTTTTCCTTCGTTATATACATAAATAGAAGCTTCTGGTCCGGCAAATCCTATATCACTTTGACCTGCTAAGACTGCTGTCATTACTTTGTCAGCTCCTTGACCAGTTGTTAATTCTATTTTTAGCCCCTCTTCTTCAAAGTAACCATTGTTAATAGCTACATATTGTGGCGCATAGAATACAGAACGTGTTACTTCGTTTACACGAATTGTTTTTAATTCTGCTGTCTCTTCCTTTTTATTTAATAATATGCAAGTAGTCATTACAACTGCTACTACTGCAATAACTAAAATAGTAATTAAATATTTTTTCAAGTTTTTCATCCTTTCTTTGACATTTTCTTCATCACAAATTTTTCTAGAAGTATAATTGCTTCATAAATAACAGCAGCCATAATAGCTAGAATAATCACACCTGTCATAACTAAATCTAGTTGGAATACCTGACCACCATAAACAATTAGGTATCCTAAACCTGCTTTAGATACTAGGAATTCTCCTGTAATTACTCCTACTAATGATAAACCAATGTTAACTTTTAATGAGTTAAAAAAGGTAGTAATATTAGCAGGAATAACAATTTTCGTTAACGTTTGGAGTTTGCTTGCTCCAAAGGTCTGCGCCATTTTGATTAATTCTTTGTCTGTATTTAAAAAGCCATTTAAAATTTCCAACACAGTTACAATTAAGGAAATTGCAAGCCCCATTGTGATAATAGCTCCCATTCCTGCACCTACCCAAATAATGATAACTGGGCCAAGTGCAACTTTTGGCAGACTATTTAATACTACCAAGTATGGCTCTGACACTTTTGATAAAAATGGTGACCACCATAGGCAAATGGCAATGGCAATTCCTAAGAGAACACCAGAAATGAAACCAATTAAGGTTTCTGTTAGGGTAACTCCTAAGTGTTCTAATAATCCGTTGGATGATAAATTTAAAAATGTGTTTAAAATTCTAGAAGGTTGGCTTGTGATGAAACTATCGATTATTCCTTGATTCGCAAGGATTTCCCATCCTATTATAAATAGGAGTAGAATGAGTAATTGGGTAACAATTACTGCTATTTTTCCTTTTTTTACTTTTCTTAAGTATTTTTTTCTATCCTCTGATATGTTTTTTTCACGCATGTACATCTAGCTCCTTCCATATTGTGTCAAAGTATTTGCTAAATTTAGGGCTTTCTCTACAATTGATAGGATTTCTATTATCCATTTCAAATTCAATATTGTATATATTTTTGACTGTTGCTGGTCTTTTCGATAGCACTACTACTCTGTCTGACATACTAATTGCTTCTGATATGTCGTGTGTTACTATGACAGCTGTTATATTTTCATTTTTCAATATTTGAAAGATATCATTGGTAACCATAATTCTAGTTTGATAATCTAATGCGGAAAAGGCTTCGTCTAACAATAGTATATTCGGCTTGATAGCAAGTGTTCTAATAAGTGCTGCTCTTTGCCTCATTCCTCCGGAAAGTTGGGTTGGATATTTGTCTTTGAATTCATAGAGTCCATATTTTTTGAGTAGTTCTAATACATATGCTTCATTTTCCTTTGTTTTCTTATGACCTATTTCTAGGCCAAATAAAACATTGTCATAAATGCTTCTCCATTCTAATAAACTATCTTTCTGAAGCATATACCCTGTGTTTCCATCTATTTGGATATCCCCTTCTGTTTTTGGTTCTAATCCTGCAATAATGGAAAGGAGTGTTGATTTTCCGCATCCGCTTGGACCTATAATGCTGACAAATTCGCCTTCTTTGACGTCAAAACTAATATTAGATAAAGCTTCTACTTCTCCATTTTTCGCTTGGTACCTTTTGCTTACTTTCTTTAGTTTTAATACTTCTTTCATAAGTACCTCCTAGTTTTAAATTCATCATATTGTATTTTATGAAAGGTTACATAATTTTGTGCTACCTTATTCTAAACATCTGCCCTGGATGAATTCGGTTTGGATTTTGGATATGATTAATCCTAACGATATTGGCAATACTTGTGTTAAACCTTCTAGCAATACTCCATAATGTGTCCCCTTTTCTGACAGTATAAAGCCTATGTCCACAGTCGCCATAACAGCTAGTTCGTATTTGTAGTTTTTGTCCGGGATGAATTAAATGAATATTTTGAATATTGTTGTCTGATGCTATTTGCTGGACTGTTGTATTATACCTTTGTGCAATATGGGATAAAGTATCCCCTTTTTGTACAGTATATATCTCTATTCCGCCAGAATTTCCTCCTGTATTTTTCACTGGTACAATTAAGGTATTGCCTGCATAAATGAGATTTGGATTTGCAATATTATTTAACTTAACTAATTCTGATACTGTGGTATTGTATTTTACAGCAAGTTCTGATAAAGTATCCCCCCACTTAATAGTAATCTTTTTTGTTTTTTCTGGTGTTGGCTCATTTCCTCCTCCATCATCTGGCGGATCTACTGGTGGAATGGTAGAGTTGTCGTCTAAGAATACTTCTTTTGTAAATTTATCTCTATCCACATATCCCCTAATTCCATTTATTCTACCATTATCAGCATATTGCCACCCTGCCCAACTTTTCCAAGTACCACTATTGCTTGGTCGCTCTGCTCCATATTCTGCTACCCATAGAGGATATTTCGTGTTTTCACCTGACCATATATTACTTGCTGTGTAGGCATTACTATATAAAATTGCTTGTTTACCACTTAGCCTTTCTACTTCTCTTAAAAATGTAAGTCCTATTTTATTGATTTGTGATTTATTTAGGCTTCCAAATGTTTCAAAGTCCATAGCTAACTTGCAGTCTAAGTCTTTGCCTGAGGCTCGTGCCACAAAAAATCTTGCTTCTCTTTTTGCTGCTTCTTCACTTCTTGCTACCACATAATGGTATAGTCCAACTTTTAACCCGTTTTCTTTTGCTTTTTGATAGTTTCTTTCCAAATATGGGTCTATGTAATAGGTACCTTCGCTTGCTTTAATGTATACTACTTGAATACCTGCTTCTTTTACTTTCTTAAAGTCAATTTCACCTTGATAGTTACTAACATCTATTCCTTCATAAAGGACATCATCTGACGGGCCAAATGCTTGAGATGTAGTTGGTAATACATAAAATAAAAAGCTGAAACATACTAAAATGATAAATATTTCTTTTATTTTTCTTTGTACCATAAAAATGCTCCTCTCATAAGTTTTATATATCTTATGAGAGAAGCTTATTTGTGTGATTAGCACACTTCATATGTTATTAATTTTACTTGATTTGAAATATATTTTTCGTTTTCGTCTATTGGTTTGCTTAAGTCTGTGCTTAAATATTTTTTGTTGTCATCTGCAAATACTGTAACAACTGGTGTTTTTATTTCACCTTGTAATAGAATACAACCTAAAAGGTTAGCTCCTGAGGAAATTCCAACTCCTAGTCCCAAGTCAGCTGACAACTTTCTTGACATATTAATAGCGTCCATATCATGAATTAAAATGACTTTATCTATTTCGTTTTTGTCAATTAAGGCAGGAATAAAATCATCTCCTATTCCTTCTATTTTGTGTGGTGCGATGGCTCTATTTTTTGAAATGAGTGGCATACTATCTGGCTCAATGGCAATTATCTTTGCTTCTGGATAACTTCTTCTTATCTTTTTTCCTATTCCCATGAGAGTTCCACCAGTTCCCACTCCCGACACAAATCCACCAATATCTTCTGGCACTTGGTTAACAATCTCTTGCCCTGTTGTTTCATATTGTGCTAATAAGTTGTCTTGATTCGCAAATTGGTTTGCTAGAAAACCATTCATTCTTTTGGCTAATTTTTGTGCTTCTTGGATACACCTTTTGAAGCCTCCCTGTTCATGTGAAAATGTTGTGACTTGTGCTCCATAGCTTTTCATTAATTGTATTCTTTCCTTGCTTACCCAATTTGGCATAAAAATATATACTGGATGATGATAATATTTTCCTAAGGCTGATAGTGAAATTCCAGTATTGCCACTTGTTGCTTCTATAATGGGCATTCCTTCTTTTAGAGTCCCTCTTTGTTTGGCTTTTGTAATGATGTAATAAGCTGTTCTATCTTTAATACTTCCTGTTAAGTTATAGCTTTCTAACTTCGCATATATGTAATTTGTTTTTTGTTTATATTGGTATTGAATTTTAATTAATGGCGTATTTCCTATTGTTCCTAGCATATTTGGCCTCCTTTATTCTTTGTTTTGATATATTGTATACAGTTTTGTTGGAAATGGTTAATGGATTTTTCTAATATATTTAAATTAATACAATTGCTGATATAATTCCAATTGCTAAGTTTTGAAAATTTAAATTCTAATATATTTAAATTAATACATGGATTGGTTGTATCGAATTATACAGCTTGCTTTCAGTCTTTAAATTCTAATATATTTAAATTAATACGGTGTTTGAAAAATGATAGATATTTTTGCAAACGTCCTTTAAATTCTAATATATTTAAATTAATACGCTGAAGATGATGCTATGTTCCCTCTTGCCGATGTCTTTAAATTCTAATATATTTAAATTAATACTTAGCATTTTTTGCCTCCATTTTATACATTTTCAAAAACCTTTAAATTCTAATATATTTAAATTAATACACCTAAGTTAATATCTTCAATTTCTTCGTATCCATCCTTTAAATTCTAATATATTTAAATTAATACTGTCAAATTACTGCAGAGGTTGTCTTAAGTAGTAACTTTAAATTCTAATATATTTAAATTAATACACTGTCTATTGAGCCAGCTAAACCGCTCGGAAAAGACTTTAAATTCTAATATATTTAAATTAATACTAATCCATAAAAAAAATCCCCCTATTTAAAAACTTTCTTTAAATTCTAATATATTTAAATTAATACCTTTTAACTATGTACAAGCTATAGAAGGTACAGACTTTAAATTCTAATATATTTAAATTAATACAGGTCGCTTTTTAACCCTTTATTTCCAATCATTATACCACTCAAATTCGTCGATGTAACCTATTTTTCTCAAATTTATACTAGCTAATAATATATCCGTGCTTGAGAGTCGTTGGTATATCTATATTATAGTAATTCGTCGAACCCCCACCTTTTTTGCACTATCATAGGTCGACGAAAATTTTCAAGGTTATAAAAAATTAGAAGTTTCGTCTTTTTCCATTTTGCCCCAGAATTCTTTATCTAGCCATCTTTGATTTCTGCTTTTAAATATAATAACAGAATCTTTATCTTTACGAATATATTTATTTAATTCTTTATTTAACTTTAATGCTTGTGATTCTAGGAGCTCTCCCTCAAAGGTGGAATTTTGAATATGTACTAAATATTTCTTGCAGGTTTTAAAAACATTTCTTAATACTTTTTGTCCCTCTTTTTCTTCTAAATTAATATCATAAACTAAAATCACATACATATTACCACCATATTTTAAATCCTTCGTATTCTTCATCTTCCAATAAGTATTTTATTAGTTTATAAATTTCTAGTCTTATTAAATACTCATAACTAACTTCTTTGCTCAAAGTCTTATGCTTTATTACAGTTTGTAATTTTGCATCCATTTCCTTCGTTATTTCTTTTCTTACATTTTCTTTAATGTATAAAAAGTTTAGTCCTTCCTCAAAGTCTTTTTCTGTAATTTGTTTTTTATTTAACATAGAAAAGATTAATCTATCTGCTAAAATTGGTTTAAATATCTCTGCAATATCTAAGCATAAAGAAAATCTTCTTTCTGATGGTTCATGTAAATAGCTGATGGTTGGATTTAGCTGTGTTTTATATATCTCTGCTAACACTCTTGTATAAACAATTGTATTGACATAGGAAATTAGTGAATTAATCGCATTATCTGGTGGATTTTTCACTCTTTTTTCAAATGCAATATCTTGGTTGATAATGATATTCCACGAATCATAATATACTTTCCTAATGTTTCCTTCTATTCCCATTAATTCTTTGACATCTTTGGAAGTATTAATATATTTTCTCAAAGATTCTATTTGCTTGATATATTCTTCTAAGTCTTTTCCTCTATTTTGATAATATTTTAAATTTTTCAATATATTGTAGGAAGCTGCATCAATAAATTTTTGTGCTATTTTTATTCTCTTAGCCTTATTTGTATAGTTTTCCACTTGTTTTACTAATAGTTTACCAGATACTAATTGTTCTTTCGGATAATATGTACCTGTGTAAAATCCATAATAATTAAAAAAATGCACTGAAATTCCATATTGTGAAAGAAAACTAAGTAATGTAGTGTTAATATCAAATTCTGTCATTACATAAATATCATTTACCCTTTCTACTGGAATAACTTTTTTACTTCCGTCTTTATATTCAATTTGTAACGTATTATCTTTTCTTTGTAATCTACCACTTTTATATAAATAATAGGATTGTTTCATTTTGCCCCCTTTCTTGCCTTAAATATAGCATAAATCATAATAGGCACATTTTTTACATATTTTTTCGTCTAATTTGTTGGGTATCTTTTCACTTTGTAACATTTTTTCAATATCTTCAATTGCTCCTTTTAATACTTGTCTATCTTCTTCTGTTAAGAATACTTCTTTCGTTTGTTTTAACAATGGATAGTCTACCTTTGCTTCGATTTCCTTTACGCCTCTTTCTTCTAGATAATACATATAGTATTTAATCTGCCATTCGCCCGCTTTTTCAATGGCCTTTGTTTTCTTTACTTCGTGCAAAACCGCTCCGTTCTCAATAAAATCAATATTAATTTGATTATCAATTAAAATGCTCTTTTTCTCTCGTTGATAACTTGTCTCGTCTAATACTTTTCCTATTGAAACTAACTCGCTATTTTGCTCCATTGTAATTTCATTACAAAAATACCATAACTTTCTTTGACAAACGAAATAGTAATAAATCATTGTTCCTGTAACTTGCACTTTTTTATCTCCTTTTTAAAAACTTCTATCATCAAAGTTTTCATTTTTTTCTTTTAATAATAGTCCTTTTTCTTTGTCATATTTTGCACTAATAAAGAACATTCCTTTTATTCCATATCCCACATCTCTACATCTTCCCTTAGCTTGACTTTCTAAAATATTCATACATAGTTTTCTAATTTGTTTTAGTATCTCATTTTTCTTTTGACTATTTTTCTCTTGTTCATATCCTTCAAATAGTGATAAATTTTCTTCATAAATTTGTTTTGGAATTACAGTTATTGTTTTAATATCAGTTAAAAATTTCTTTGCTTCTTTTTCTGTTAAAGTATGGTCCGCAATATTTTTTAGCACTCTTTTTGCAGCTTCAAATTCTTCTAAATAACTAGTACCTTGCAATGCTTCTCTTGAATATAGTTTTTTTACTAATTCTGCCTTTGTTTCTTCTTTTAATATTTGTTCGTTATATTCTTCTAGCATTTTAGTACTTAATTCACTGATTTGTTTATTATATACATACTGAATCCCACTTGGTTCTTTGGTATAAATTTTAATGTTCGCTTCTTCTTTTTCGTATTCTCTCCCCCTATAACATCTACCCATTCTTTGAAATAAACTATCCAAAGTAGACATTTCTGTATATAGATAGTCAAAGTCAATATCCAATGATGCTTCTACAATTTGTGTTGTTATCCATATTCCGTTTCGCTCACTTCTTGCAAATTGTTTTATTTCTTGTTCTAATTTTGACTTATCTTCTTCTATAAATCTGGCATGTAATAATTTAACTTCTGCATTTTCCTTACATTTTTCATACAGCTCAATGGCTTTGTCTACTGTATTCACGATAACTAAAACTTTGCTTTCTTTAGCTTTACTTATGATTTCCTCTATGCTACTTTCTATTGTTTCATTTATCAGTTGTATTTTGTGCCTATTTCTATCAGAATAGAAATACTGCTTTGCTAGTGATATTTTGCTTTCTTCTAAATCTTCTTGATAAATTCCCGGAAGAGTTGCTGTCATAATCATAAATTTTCCACCTATATCATTTATCATTTTTAGTCCTTTTAAAATAATAGCTGTTACTTTTGGTTGATAGGCTTGTATTTCGTCAATGACTACCTTGGTATGACTTAGCATAGCATATATTTTTTCGTATCCTTGATGTTTTAATGCAAAATAGAAAAATTGATGAATGGTAGAAAGTAAAATTTTAACACCCATTATTTTGGAATCTTCGTATAATTCTTGTGGATATTCTATTTCTTCATTTTCTAGCATATAGTCTAAAGCTGTAGAGTGTAGTAGTCCTACATTTTGATATTCCATGATTTTATTTAGTCTGTCAAAAATATCATTTAAACTAATGCAAAATGGTAAGGTATAAATAGTTTTATCTTGATTTGCCCAAATAGCTGCCGCTTCTGTTTTTCCATATCCAGTAGATGCAATGCTAAGAATATTATTTTCTCTATTTTCTTTGCAAAATTCTTGCAAGTCATTTGTTTTTTTGTATTTTTCTATAACAAATTTTTCTGTTTCTTCTCCTAGACAATTTTGAGATTCTATTTCTATTGGTAAATGTGCAGAACCAGAGTGATCACAACGATGTACAATTCCTTTGATTAGACAATATTCTAAATAATGAGCACTTTCTTCATCTATTCTTTGCTCAACCTTATTTAAGTACATTGTGCTTACTTGTTTTGCAATAGGAAAAACAAATTCTTTTTCAATTTCGTCTATCCTTGGATAGATATCTTTTTCCCATATTTCTTTTATGAGATTAGCATCTGGAATAATGCTATTTCTCTCGTGATGGTAATAGATTGCCTGTAGTAAAATCTTTTGATGTGTTATATCTAACTGTTTTAATACTTCTTTTGGAATAAATAGTGGCGAAAGTTGTTCGTGTTTGATAGCATAGTCAAATTCTGTTGGTAACAACTTTTCTCCTAATTTTCTTAGTATTTCATTTTGAAATGGGGTAAAAATTTTTCCACAGTCGTGATATCTACACGCAATTTCAATGGTAAGCCAAAATTGTTCCTCGTCTTCTACTTTGTTTTCTACTATTTTTTTGCCATATATGTTTTTTAATATTTCTAACTCCTTTAATACTTCATTGGTATGTTGCTTTATCGTTTCTATTGGTTTTGATTTTGCATAAGCTACTATCATATTTTTCTCCTTTTTTAGAAAAATAAAAACTGCTTGGTATTGTATCAGTAATACTTAAAGCAGTTTTTTATTTTGAGAAGCACTATAAATTGCTTTCTTTATTGGCTAAGAATACCAAATCTCCGTCTTCGTCTTGTAATACTTCTTCTATTGTTTTACCTTTTTCTACATATTTTACATTTTCTTTGTTCCAAATTCTTAATTCATTTTGAATTGTGTAAGTAGTTGGAATACGATATTTAATTCCATTAAGTTCTCTATTTTCACTTGGAATATAGGCATTATATTGTAAAATTCCTTCGTCCAATTCTTGCATTTGCTCACAAATCTTGATATCATCTAGTCTTACAATGTCCTCGTTTCTTCCTAATGTAAATGTTTCTACTCCATGAGTAACATTGTAATATATCTTATCAATAATTTCATCTTGTGCGCAAACGTGAATGACTAATTCTACATTTAATAATTGATGTACATTTCTAGGCATAGAAGTTACCTTGTTTTTCTTGTACATCCTTAGGGTTTGATAATTTGAAAAAATATTTTCATATCTCCCTTGAACAGATACTTCCATAGGAAAGTATTCTCCATTTTTGGCTTGTAATATTTTGTGAAACATCCCTATTACTGTAGAATAAGGTGGAAGTGGATATGTTTCTGCTACTTTATATGCAAATGGCTTTTTATAGCACGCTGTTTCTTGAAATAATTTCATTTTCAATACTTTCATACCATTTCCCCCTTTTTATTGATAATATTCTTGCACCTTGTTTTCTAAATTCTCGAAAAATTCTTGTATATGATATGTTTTTCCTGCATATACTTGGTTTATTTCTTCTTGGTTGGCAAAAATTCCGTCTACTAGTCCAACTATAGTATCGTTTTCAATTGTATTTTCTCCAATCTTTAATGTACCTGTTTCTTTTAGTGCATCTAATTTCACTTTAAATTCACCATCTTTTCCCTCTAAGTCTACTCTTCCTAAATAGAATGGTGTATTGATTAGATAAATTCCACCAATGGCGAATAATGGACTTAAATTTTCTTGTCTTCCTTTAATTTCTCTATTTAATACTTTAATAATTTCTAATAGCTGTGTTACTCTTTTTGCTTTTTCTTCTTTGCTTAATTCTATATTTCCATCTTTTCCAATTTTGTCTAAGTCGATAGTTACTGTATAGGTATAAAAACTTAAATGTTGTTCTAAATTAGCCAAATTAGGAAATTCGTTAATTCTATCTGCTAGTCCCTTGTTACTTAAAAACTCTAAATCACTTCTATAGCTTTCTAATGAAATGGCATTACTAATTCTAACTGCTGCACTTCTAATGTCTGAACCGCCTTCTGTATCGTCTGATTTCTTAGAGGTCTTCATATAGCCGAAAAGATCCATTTCTTCTGAGTCTTTAATGCTGTATTTGTCTGAAAATTGTACTGTTCCTTTTGATTTGTCTACTACTTCTAAATTCCAGTCAAACATTTGGTGTCCTAATCTTGCTATATCATAGCGTAGTGCTTGTCTTGACGCAAATGTATATACATTTCCATCACCTCTTGATAATTTTTTTAGTTCTGAAATATTTCCAATTCCTTCTCCATAGTTTAAGCTTTGCGCTTTAAAAATCATTGTTATTGTTAATCCATTTTTCATAATCTCTATTTGAGAATTCTTTTATCTCCTAGAATTCTCTTGCTCCTTTCCTTTTTTATTCTTCTACTTTTTCTTCCTTACGATATTCGTCAGATATTAAACCTGATAAAAAGCTATGACCTATTGTGGCAAAATCTAAATTGCCATCTTGCATTACTTCTAGGAAAATTGGCGATACATCTTTTGCCATATATAAATGCAAACGAATTACCACATCCATAAATTCTTTTCTATTGTTTGCTTTGATGCTGTTTATCATTCTATATACATAACTATCTAATTTATTTTCTTCTTTCTTATTTTTTAATGTTTTTCTAATATCTTGTCCAATATTGTATAGTGCATAAATCTTCTTGTTTCCTTTTTGAATTTCTTCTTCCATTTTATTTCCCTCCTTTTTTAGCATATTTAAATCAAATCGTACTTTGGTTGCTAAATAACAATTAAATGCTTGCTTTACTTTGGCATCATTAAAATTTTCTCTTAACCTATTATTAATGACCATTGCTGTGTCTTCATTTTTTAGCATCATATCAGTTAATTGTAGTCTAAATTGATAATTTGATACGGCTTGTAATACGTTGACATATTTACCTGTTAAGAATCTAGCAACATTTGGTAATATGTGAAAATATTGTATTCTACTATATCCTAAATATTCTGTTTCAAATTCTACGACAAAAATATTTTCTAATTGCCATCTTGCAATTTCTTCTTTACTATCTATCATATCTAAAATACAATCTACATAAGGGTTTATGGTTGCTTTTTCTTTTTTAGAATTGTCACTAAGATTTCGGTTCGTTTTTAGCAATTTCTTTACACTAGTATCGCAATTAATAAAACTATATAATTCTGTTTCTTTATAGTTCATATTACTATCTTTTTCTATTTTAGAAATGAGCGTTACACCAGCTGGAATACAGAACATCATTAATTTGCATAAGCTACAAATTGGTACTTGTGGCTTTTGGTTCCAAAAGAAGTTCGTCATATTTTCACTACTAACCGCTAATGGAACAAAATTACTTTCTGTATAATTCTCTGTAATAGTTTTTGCTTCTTCACATACCAAGCAATAATTTAATTTTGTTTTTATGTATGTTTGTATTTCTTCTAGTGTTTTTTGCTTGTCTATTTGCTTTTGTATATTATTGTAAATCGTTTCTATTTCCTTAGTCATATTAGTAACTTTTTGAATATGTTCTTGTATTTGTTCAATTGTATAATTGCCTTCTAAAGTTTCTTGTAAAAAGGCATTTTCTAAAATATTACTAACGTAGTCTTTTTGCATCAATTCTTGTTGCTCTTTTATGGTACAACTGCTTTTTACCACATTCATAAAACTTGGTTGGCCGAAATAGTTAGTACTTAGGATATTTTTGAAATAATTTAAAGTTATTCTTGAATTATTTTCTTCTTTTTCTATTTCTTGTACAATCTTTTCTAGTACTTGTAATAACTGTTGTAGTTCTTCTGGTATTTTAGGTTCTTTTATTTTGTTATATTCTTCGTCTATTACTTGATAGCTATCTTCATTAAATTTTTTAATTTTATCTTTTTGTGTTTTGATTGTTTCTTTGATATATTTTGTGAATTTTTTAATGGTATCTTGAAATCTTTTATTTTTCTCTTTATCTTCTTTGGTACTAGCTTCCAATATCATACTGTTTATAGCACTTTCTATTGTTTTGTAATAATTGTCTATTACCTTTTTTCTTGTTCTCTTTGCTACATCATATTTGTTGAAAAAATAGGAAAAATAGTCTTGTGAAAATGTTGCTAAAATTTCTGTGTCAAATTCTATGTAGTTTTCTTTCATCATGTTTTCAATGTCTTTTCCTGCTTCTTCTAAAATATTTAGGAAGCCAATAATACCACTATTGATAGTCCAATCATTTAAGTATATTCTTTTTTTCATTTGGCACCTCCTTTACTTGATAATTGAAAACATTCCGAATCCTGCTGAGTGCTTGCTTCCGCATACCACATTGATAGAGAAATTTAAGCAAGTCTTTATCGCCTTTTAAAACATAAGTACCTACAGATGCTTCTATTTTCTTTTCATAAAATTGGATAATTGTTTTCTTTGGTTGTATTGCTCGTATTTCAAAATTCTCTATTGTTTCTAGTGGAATTTTACTAATGGATAATTGCTCTTTTAAATTCTGTTTTAAAACTTCTTGAAATTTACTTTCTTCACTATAGAAGTAATACCAGTCTTTTTGCGCTTTTCTTTCACGTACTACAAGTGGTGACATAAATTTAATTGTAATTTGATTTGTTGCAATTTCATCTTCTGGTATCATAGTAATATTTTTTAAAGTCATATTATTATTTGCAATTGGAAATGGAATATTTCTTTGGTGATTGATGCTATTGTATAAGATAATAGCTAGAGAATAGTCTTGAATGGAAAGATTGAGTTTAATTGTGTGATCTTTAATGATAATAGTTTCTTTTTCAAATATTGGACTGTTAAAATACACTGAAAAAGTAAATGGTTTTACAATAGGATCTTTGTCATGATAATATTTTTGATAAGTATCTTTGTCATGTTGCGATAAAGCATTTTTGATGTAACTCATAATGGTTCTTCTGTAATCCAATGGAAATTTTTCATTGTTTAATTCAAATGTTAGTTGATAACGCATTTTTTCCTCCTTTCTTGTTCTTTTACTTTTTGATTTCATTATCCTTTAGGTAAAAATAATACTTTTATTTATGAATTTTGCGGTTTAATTCTATCATATTATTTTTGTTTTGTCTTCATATTTTGTCGAAATGTTTTACATTTTTAGAATCACATTATCTGCTTAATATGATGAATAAAAAACTCACCTTTTTTCTTATACACCTCTATCACATCAAATCGAATATATTGATTTTCTAATTTATAAATATGTAAATAATATTTTGTGGCATTCCAGATATGCTTTTGTTTTCTTTCATCAACTGCTTCGCATGGCATACCATAATGCCTATTTTGTCTTGTCTTTACTTCAATAAAAACATATTCTTTCTTGTCTTTTGCAATAATATCTATTTCTCCTTGTCTGCATGAAAAATTTCTTTGCACAATTTGATAGCCTTGCCTTTCTAAATATTTTGTTGCTTCTTCTTCTCCTTCTTTTCCTATTTCATGTCTTGCATACATCGTCTCACTCCTTTTTTAATTTTATTTATTATTTCTAATATACACATTCCCTGGTAATTGCTTAATAAAGCCGTCTAATTCCAACATAAATAAACTTTCAGTTACTTTTGCAATATCTATTTGTTGTATTTGAGCAATATTGTTAGCTGAAATTGGTAATTGCCCAATTAAGTTATAGATTTCTTCGTATTCTTCTGCTACTTCTTGGTTTTGATATTTATCGTCTTCGCTATAATATTGTAAAATATCACTTCCTGATGTAACTAATTGAGCCCCTTGCTGAATGAATAGGTTTGGTATATATCCTGTTGGAGTGTCTAATGGATGTGGTATGCAGAATACCTCTTTGTGCTGACTCATTGCATATTTTGCCGTAATAGATGTCCCACTTCTATATCTTGCTTCTATAATTAATACCCCCATAGCTAAGCCACTAATAATTCGATTTCTCTTAGGAAATTTTGCTTTGTCTACTGGTGTTTCTGGTGGATATTCTGTCACAATACATCCACCGTTTTCTATAATTTTTTGGTATAAATATTGGTTTTCTTTAGGATAAATATGGTTAAATCCACTTCCTAATACTGCAATTGTTTTTCCTTCTTGCTCCATGGAATTCATATGTGCAGTGGAATCAATGCCTCTGGCTAGTCCACTGACAATGCATATTCCTTTTTTAGATAATTCTCTTGCAAATTTGCTAGCACATTTTTCACCATATTTAGTACAATTTCTTGTGCCAACTATTGCTATGGCATCTTGATTTAATAACTTTTCGTTTCCTTCTACATATAATTTTTTTGGTGGATTTTGTATTTGTAATAATCGCTTTGGATAGTTTTCGTCTTTTTGTATGATAACTTTCATTTTCTTTTTCGTGCTATAAGGTGTGTCCCCAACCTGACAAAAGTGTCAGAAAAAGGAACGTTCCCAATCTGACACTAATTCCTCCTATATTTTTTATCTAAACTTCTATATTGTATAGCTTCTGCTATGTGATTTTTTTGTATTTGCTCTGAACTTGCTAAATCCGCAATGGTCCTTGCTACTTTTAAAATACGTCCATAAGCTCTAGCACTAAGTCCTAATTTTTCAAAAGCCATTTCTAGTATTTTCTTGCTCTCTTCATCTAATTTGCAATATTTTTCCATTAGCTTTGGAGTTAGTGCTGCGTTAGAGAAAATTGCTTCTTCCTTATATCTCTTCCTCTGAGTCTCTCTTGCTTGGTTTACTCTTTTCTTAATTTCTTGTGAGGTTTCTGTTTTTTCTTCTTTTCCTAATTTTTCATATTTGACAGGGCTTACTTCTATTTGAATATCAATTCTATCTAATAAAGGTCCGACTTATCTTTCCCATATATTTACTGATTGTTTGCGGATTGCAAGAACATTCTTTATCTGGTGAACCATAATATCCGCAAGGACATGGATTCATGGATGCAACAAACATAAACTCACAAGGATATGTAAAGCTAGCATTTACTCTACTAATTGTAACTGTTCCATCTTCTAATGGTCCTCGCAGGACTTCTAAAGTATGTTGATTAAATTCTGGGAGTTCGTCTAAGAATAAAACACCATAATGGGATAAACTAATTTCTCCTGGTTTTGGAATTCTTCCACCTCCTATTAATGAGGTGGCTGAGATAGTATGATGAGGTGAACGAAATGGTCTAGTTGTAATGATTGGAATTTCTGATTTTAAAATTCCTGCTATACTATGAATTTTAGTAATTTCTAAAGCTTCTTCGAAACTCAAATCTGGTAATATGGATGGGATTCTTTTAGCTATCATTGTTTTTCCGGGAACCTGGGCTTCCGAATAAGTAAACAATTATGTCCTCCTGCAGCAGCAACCTCTACTGCTCTTTTAACATTTTCTTGTCCTTTGACATCTGCAAAGTCTAATGACTCTTGTTGCCTATTCTTTGTACATTCTTTCCAGTCTGTATGATAACTTTGTATTTTGCTATCTCCATTAAAATAGTTTACTACTTCTGTTAAGTCATAGGCTCCTAGTATTTCTATCCCTTCTATGATGGACGCTTCTTTTGCATTTGCTTGTGGTAAAATTACTTTCTTAATTCCTAACTTTTTAGCTTCAATACAAATTGGTAATGCACCTTCAATTGGATTAAGGTTTCCATTTAAAGATAGTTCTCCTATTAATAAAGTGTCTTGATTTCCTTTGCCATAGATGATTTCTAAACTCATTAATATACCAACTGCAATTGGCAAATCAAAAGTGGATCCTTCTTTTTTAATATCTGCTGGTGCTAAGTTAACTACAATTTTCCTACTAAGTAACTCATAGCCTGAATTTTTAATAGCTGTCCTAACTCTTTCTTTAGCTTCTCTTACACTAATATCTGGGAGCCCCACAACATCCCATGCTGGCATTCCTGCTGAAACATCTACTTGCACGTCAATTAAAAAGCCTTGTAGTCCATGCAAGGTCATAGATTTTGTAATAGATAACATTTTAAATTTCTCCTTTGGATTGTTTTTCGAAATAATTTTTTGAAATAAATCAATTGAAATAATAATGTTATTGTAACGAATTGTATTTCCTTTTGCAAGCACTTTTGCAAATTTTATTTCATTTAGTTTGTTCCCTCGCTTCTTTTCGTCAATTTTCTACTTTTTTTGACAAGTTTTTTAATGTTCGTTATAGTATTTATTATGTTTTTTACCTTTTTGCAGTCTGTTGACCGATTTCTACAAATTTCGACCTTGCTTTAGTGTTATAATTATGTTAATAGATAAGTACCCTAATCAAATTTTATCAAAAGTTTATTCTTATCAAAATTTTTTCAAAAAATAGCAAGAGCATATTTTCTTCTACCCTTGCTATTTTGCTTCTACTAATTTTAGCTTTCCCTTACATTTTCCACAACGATATCTTTTTATCAAGCTAGGATTAAATCTTTTTCGGTAAATAACTTGACCACAATTTTCACATTGAATTTTATATTTGTAGTCATTTACTTCTACATATTCTAGCTGGCTTGCTTTATAATCTTCCTCTATATTTCCTTTTGTAGTAATATGATAATCTAATTTTTCATTAATATAGTTAGCATATTTTTTGAATTCTTTTCCATGGTTATTGCAAAATGGAATACAATGTATTAGTTCATGCATAATTGTATTTTTGATGATATCATCGTTTAATTTCATAACCCAATTACTAATCTCAATATGATGGCTCTGAAATTTTTCATATTTGATTATTTTATGATGTCCTCTCTTTTGTATGATTTTATATTTTTTATCTGGATTTTCCTGTTTACAACATCCATATCTTTTGCTTGCTCTTTTTGTTAGTTTGATGTCAATATTTCCTATTAACTCTTGATTCTTTATATCAATTCCTATGAATATCAGTTCATTTAGACATTGTGCGTAAAGATAGTTTAGTTTTTGTTCTTCCAATGTTAGCTCCTTATTACTTATCTTTTCTATACTTAAAGATAGTATCATCAAATATAATATGATGAGGTTTTGGCATACTTTTAAATCTTCCTAATAATATATTTATAGTATCTTCTTTTTCTATCTCTTGAATATATCGTCTATAAGTCACCTTTTCGTTAAATGGCATTTTCAATTCTAATATTTTTCTATTTTCTTCTTCTTGAAAAAATTCTTCTAATCTTACTTTAGACTTATTATGCAACTTATTATACATATATTGGCTTGATTTTATCTCTCTACCCTTAAATTTTATCTTTAACTCCTTCCATTCTTTTGTCATGTTTTCTTTATATTTATCAGTATATATGCAATTTAAAAATATCACTTCTTTATATTTTGCTAAATTTACTTTACAATCATTTAGTCTCTTTTTCGCTTGACCTCCACTTATTCCTATGTCTGATACTATAACAATCTTTTCTTTCGTACTATCTTCTTTCTCACATAAATTTAATCTCAATCGTTTAGCATATCTTTCACTTCTATCAAACCCTTTTTCCTTTCTTAAGATACAATCCAGTCCGTTCCTGTCATTAATATAATTTTTGAGGGAACAAACTACATAATTATTATCATCTAAATATTTTTTTAGCTCCTTTATAAAATTTTTTCTATCTTCTTCATCTATAATTTTATATTTAGAAATTAGCTCTATTATTGCATCATAATACTTAGAATCATATTTTCTTAAAAACATCTTTAATTTCTTTTCTGCTTCTTCTTTTGATATGTCATTTTGCATTTCTATATTTTTTATAGCTTGTTTATAATACGCGCTATTTCCTAGTTGTTCCTCTTTTAGTATATTATTAGAATCATATATATCTTCTTTATTTTTTATTATTTCTAAGACCTTCTCTATAAATTCTGGCAATATAATAATATTCTTTTCTGCAAAAAAAGTATATTTTCTAGTTGCTAGTTTTAAGATATCTTTCTCACTTAATCCTACAATGCCTTCTTTCTTTCCAAATTCAATTATTCTTAATTCATTAATATTATATTTTGTCTTATTAATGAATATATTATTCGTTTCTTCATCTTCACTAGTTTCAAAGGTTACTTTTTGAATTTGATTACTTTCTATTTTTATTATTTCTTCTATATTATTTAAATCTTTATCTAATTGTTCTAGTATACTTTTTATTATATCATGGTCTATATTCATAGAAATACTATTTTTCAAAGTGTCAATTACATCAAATAAATTATTCTCTTTAACTTTCACCTTTCCATACAAAATTTTGTCTGTATTACTATTTTTAAATGTATTATATAATTTAAGAATTTTATAATTACTAGCATAATCCTCTCTATCTTTTAGTACTTCTATTTTAGAATTTTTTAATGTGAGTATTTTCGCTTTTTCAATTTCATAATCATTATTTCTCATATTTATCGGTATTTCTTCTATATTTTTATTCAATTCAATTAAAAATTCTATTTTCTCATAATAACTTTTTAGTATATTAGGTACAAATTCTCTGCATATATTATTAGACTCAATAATTCTACCATACTCATATTTGAAAGGCTCTAGTTTATTTTGTTGTAAAATTTTCTCTATAATAATTCTTGAGATCTCCTCCATCCTCTTTTCGCTTATCATTCTTTCATCTACTACAAAAACTTTATCATATTTTGAATATTGATATTTTACTTTTCCTAAACAATCGATACTTCCCTTTTCAAAAATATTAACTAATGTTTCTTTCTCAATTTCATAAAAAATATTTTCTAACAACTTTAATGCTTCAAAAAAGTTTTTTCCATCCAGCACTTGATATATATCTGCTAAAGGAGAATCTATTTTATATATCTTAAAAAATCTCTCTTCTCCATCTATGCAACATTCTTCTTTTTGGATTTTTGAGTCCCCGAATATCTCTTTTCTCCCTCGTACTAATAACTGATTCCTATTGCATATCATGACTATTCTGTCATTGTATTGACTATTTAATAATGCAATTTCTTTATTCGGAAAATACTCTGTATTCCCATCAATACACCACTTTAATATAAGCATATTCTTCTGTTCAGCAATTTTCTTAATTGCTTCTTTTAAATCTTCATTATTAAGAATTTTATTTTCAATATCAATTTTGGATATATAAATTATTAAACTTGCTATATACATTAACTCTATATATGAAATTTCTTCATTTTCTACTATATTTTCTCCTGATAATTCACTTGTTAAAAATGATATTATAGTACTGTCATTATATTTATGTTGCAACATTACTCCTCTATATCGATACCATTCATTTTTATTTAATGTCTGCTCATTATATTGATCTAGTAATACTTCCCATATCTGTCTTACTTTTTGTGTATTATTTAGATATAAGGTAGCAAAAGCAATTAAATTATATAGTACCTGCATATTTTCTACTTTTACACCTTTGTTATTATCAATTTGCTCTATTGTTGATACTACAGTATCAATAAATTCATCAATCCTCTCAATCCTTTCAGCCTTACCAAGAATTTCTTCTAAAACTTTTAATCTTTCTTCTTTGTTGTCGTTTTTTTGTATTTCTATTAATATGTTATGTAATATAGATTGATTTAAATTTAATTTACTTGTATATTTTATACAATCTAGCAATAGCTTATAGTCTATCTTCTTTTCATTGAAAGTAAGATTATTTTGAAGTGCTAACATATATAGTTCAATTTTTTCGTACTCTTGTAGGTCTCCTATTTCTATGTAATCATTATATATTTTCTGTAAGATATATTTTTCTACTCTATAAGAATTTTTTAGTAGTGCATCAATAAAATTAGCTCTAGACAATCCCTCTATTTTCTCATAGAACCCTAAATCTTCAATATTATTTCTGAATATAATATTGTTGTAAAAATGCTTATACATACTTCCTCTACCTATATTAGCATTAGTAATGCACTTAATAATATCCTCTTTATTTGTTTCTATATATTTTTCATCCATTAAATGAGTAAGAAAGAATGGAATATTTTTATAATCTAACTCTCCATTTTCATCTTTTTTAATCTTTTCAAACATATTTTGCAAAATATACTTAGCTTTATTTTTTATAAATTGTGGTGTTTCTTCTTCAATTCCATCTATAAAGTATTTTTCAATATCATCACTTATAACTTCATATTTTATATCTTTTACCTGCCCAAATATTTGCTTTTTATAGTTCATTTCTAAATCTAATACTTTTAATTTATCAGTGATCTTTTTTAGTATATTCTTAGCCTTTTCTCCATCTTCCACTAAAATCACAATATCATCAACATATCTATAATAAAATTCAGTATATTCATTTATTTCTGCTTTTATAAGTAAATCAATTTGGTGTATATATATCTCAGCTAAATATCTTGCAAAGGCTGGTCCTTGTGGCACTCCACGTTCTGGATTTGTAC
Organism: uncultured Clostridia bacterium; assembly: GCA_910589185.1. Classification (GTDB taxonomy): domain Bacteria; phylum Bacillota; class Clostridia; order TANB77; family CAG-508; genus CAG-273. The sequence continues at coordinate 20,844 of CAJUSU010000002.1, read as the reverse complement.
ACTCACATAATTGGATCAAAAATTCACATAAGTTTTTATATTCATTTCTCTGTTTTGAATCCATATTATTTAATACCATCTTGATATTATCTGTTGGTCTATTATATAAATAGTCCCTTAAAAATATATGGTTGATGCTATCATAAAAATTTCTTAAATCGAGCTTGAGTAAATAATAATTATCATAACTAGGATCGTAAATTTTGTCTGATATATCTTTCTTATAATTCATCCATAAGTTATTCCATGGCTCGAATATTTTATAATTCTTATATTTATATCTATTTATTTTATAGCTATAACTTGAACTGTTTGTGTACTCTCCTCCTAAAATATTATCTATTAAGAACATAATGGTAGTTGAAATCACTCTATCTTCAGCTGAATAAGAATATAAAATTCTATCCTTCTCTTTTTCATGACGTATATACTTATATGGCAATATTCTTTGATGTTCTTCTCCTTTTTTGACTTTCTCTATTTTTTTCTCTATTTCGTCTACTTTTAATCTCTGTAATCTATTCTGTATAAATTCTAAAGGAACTTCATCATTATTTATTAAATAATCTATTTCTGCTTTGGTAACCCAATTAATCAAAACTTTATTTTCATTAAAACTAGCAAACTCAATTCCATCAATTAATTCCATCGTATTATTTATTTTATATTTTTTACAATATTCGCATTTTATTCCTAATTTTTTCTCTATCTCTTCAATCTTAATGGGATACAAATTTTCTAGTTTTTCTAATTTTTTTGTCGTTATATCTTCGTTATAGTTATCTAAAGTCTTAAAAAAGTCTTTTAAAATCTCTTTTCCATAGCTTGGATTATTTCTACTTCTTATTCGGCTTAGTGTTCCAACTAATATATCTCTTTCGTATTCTGATAGATTGCTCTTATTAAATATATTTTGAAATATCTTTGACTTTTTTAGCATATTTTTGATTTCATCTAATGAATATTCTCTTTCTATCATTCCATTAATACGACTAAATTGTTCTGAATTTAAAATATTAGATATATTCAATACTTTAATTAATGCATCGACTGAATTCCTTTTTATTTTTCTTAACATATCTAATTGAAATTTTAGGAAATCCACGTCTAAATCTTGTATTCTTCTTATATCTGATGTTTTTTCGATTATATAGCTATAACACTCACTTTTTTGATGGTACGATAAAGGCATCTTTACCCCTAATCCAATTCTATTTCCTTCTGCATTTCCGTTTTTAGGATATTTATCAAGCATAATTCCTGAGTCTTCTACAAAAGTATATCTAAATTTTATTTTTTCTAATATTTTTTCTATAATTGTGTATCCTAAAGCTTTACTAACTTCCTCTTCAAAGAAAATCCAAATATGTATTCCTCTATTTCCCGAATATTCCATTACATAATTAATATTTAATTCTTTCAATTTTTTTATTGCAATTTCAACATCTTCAATTAACTTTTCTCTATATTGCATATCTTGCAAAAAATCGTACTTTTCTTTTTGCACACATTTTTGAATATCAAAATCTAAGCAAACCCATCTTAAATTATTTTGATTTTGTTGATAAGTCATAAGTGCAAGCTTATTTTGCAATGCATATTTTATTTTTACACTGTCAATGCTTTGATATTTAGTTAAAAATATTACTTTTCCGCTATCTTCTTTTTCTTGTTTTGCAAATACTCTTCGATTGTAAAAAAATGTATTTAATAGTTCTTTTGATATTTCTCTATATATCTTTTCTGCTGCTTCCATTTATATTCCTTTCTATAGTTATCTTTCACAACTCACCTTATTTTTTCTTTATTTTAGTAGCTTTAGTATAGTTTATACCATAAAATGACTTTTTTCTCAACAATTACTTTGATTTTATATTATCGTCATTTTTCTTAAATTTTTACACTTTCAGCCACTCCTTTAATCTTATGTCCTTCGGGTTATGAGAATTTAAGCAGCATTTTTTGTAATTTAATGAAAAATTAAGTTTTTATCTAAATATCAACATTTATAGCTATTTTTATTTTAAGAACTTTTGTGCGTTTTTAGCTCAATTTTGGGTGCTTTTGTCCCCATTGTGTCCCCGAGGTCTGAAAAACCTTGTCGCACAAGAAGTCAAAAATAGCATTTATAAATTGGGGACATTTTAATTTTTTATAATTTGGAGGTTTTGAAAATGAATGAAATTACTTATCATAGAGAGGGAGATTATTTAATTCCTGACTTATATTTACCTAAGCAACCTGAAAAACATATTGGAAAATATGGTCGCTTAAGATTACATTTTATTAAAGAACATAAAAAGGGTTTATATACTGAATTACTTATAAGTGTTACTTAAAAACAACATTTAATTGAGATAGATGAAAATACTACTGACAAAGTGAATGAACTCATAAAACAACTTGCTGAAGTTGAACATATTGATGAAAATTTAAAAGAACATCATCAAATGGAGTGGGTTCAGGCTATGAATAATATTAAAATAGAGCTGAAGAAATTGTTTTTAATGATATTTTATATGTATAGGAGGAATCAGATATGGTTAATTTTAGAGAAGTAAATGAAAATGATATTTTGAAGGACTAGTTTGATTTTAGAGAAGAAACTTATTTGTGTTATGCAGATAAGCAAGATAGAGAAAACAATTTTAAATTTGATTTTTTTAGGGAGAATATTTTGAAGAATATTCCTAAGCAGAATAGAACTTATGCCCAGAAACAACTTAGTCTTCTTTATGATGATTTTATGAGGTATTTGACTTATATTACTGAGAAGTATTATAGAAATGAATTTGTGGATGGGGCTCAGTTAGTTATGGGATGTTTTGAGGAATAGAACAATCTAAAATAAAAAGTGTGAAAATGACTTTTTATCTTAAAAGTCATTTTCACACTTTTTTATCTATAGAAATTGGAATTTTTATATGATTATAAAACTATATTTCATCAATGTATTCTTTCATAATATTAATAATAAAATCCGCTTCTTTAGGTGTATAATTTGGAGATATAGCAAAAGTAATAAAATCATAGCTACTATGTAAATAATCATTATTAGCGTCAATTATATTAAATTTTACTTTTGGTTCAAAAATACAATATTTATAATATTTTTGCAATTGTACTTCATTATCATAAATATCATTAAATAAAATAGATGATACTCTAGTATGATGGCATAATTGAATATTATCTGCTCCATCCTTACAGTTTTCCATAGTATATAAAATATAATCATTTCTTTGCTTATCATTTATATTTGGAACATGAACTAATTTACTAATCCAAACGAAGGGAAATAGCATAGAGAAGGTAGTCCCCTTCATTTGGTTTAAGATTATTCTTTCATATACATTAACCTTTTATCCATATCCTTGCTAATAAGATCATCCATTATTATTCTCCAACTTCCGTAACCTAATCCCAAATCCATGTGTGAATCTATATGAATTACTTCAAAAGGAATTTTTAATGTTTTATTTTCTATTTGTTCTTTTCAAAAATAAAAACTCCCTTAATGTTTTATATATATTCTCCCTTCTATTTTATTATTTTTGTTTAAACCTAATCTTTCTTCTAAAAAATTAATTACACCACATTCTTTCCAAGGGTAATAAAAATCTGAAGATGCTCTAGGAGATTCAAAAGAAGTTTTTTCATTCAAAAAGAAATCCATATCAATATGTAATACTTTCATCTATTAACACCTCGATAACTTACTATTACTCGTTCACTATCCATTCGCCATTCTTTTTACCATTTTTTCTTTCAATTAAACCTTTTTCTTGCATTTCTGCCATATATGTTTTTACAGTTCTAACAGATTTATTTATTTGCTTTGCTATTTCTTCTTGTATAGCACCTGAATCTTTCTTTAATATGTTTATAATTGCTTGTTCTTCTAAAGTGCAATTGTTGCCATTTAAATTATTTTCATTTGCACTTTGAATATTATCTATATGTGTATATCTATTCTTTAATTCATTATTAGCATTTGTTAGCAGGTTATAAAAGAATTTTTCTAAAAACGATGTATCTTCAAATATATTTTTTTGAAAATTCTTGTAATTAGCTCTTACTAATGAGTTTCTAAAATACCATGAATTATCAGCAAATACTTCATCATTAATATTAAATCCAAAAGTTCTTAAATATTTTATTATAAATACTGCAGTTGTCCTTGTATTTCCTTCGCAAAATGGATGTACTTGCCAAATATTTGATGTGAATCTACATAGATGTTTGATTGATTCATCTAAGCTTAATCCTTTATATGAAAAGGTTTTTTCTTGCTCAAAATCATATTCTAATGTTTCTTTAATGGTATCAAATGATGCATATATTACTGTATCTCCATTTAATACCCATTCTTTTTTAGTAAAATTATAATCTCTATATACCCCTGCTCCATCAAATACATCTTTAAATAATCTTTTATGAATATTTAATAATTCTGTTGGTGAAAAATTAAATGCTTTTTCACTTAATATTTCTGTTATCCTTACTGCAACTTTATCTGCTTCTTCATTTTCTTTTTCAAATTTTTTTCTGCTACCTTGAACTTCATAATATTCATCTATTCTTGCTTTGACTTCTTCAATATCTATTGTTCCTTCAATATGTTCTTTAGCAGTTTTTATTAAGTATTTTGAAGGTTTTAATCCATCAACATCTTGCAAACCAATTGCTGTTTCCCATGTTTTAGTTTTCTCTACTTGATTTGGTTCACCTTGTTTAATATATTCTGATAATTCTAAATTCCAATTTTTCTTTTTATTCATTAGAAATACCTCCTATATATATTATATCAATTATAAGATATAATATCAATATTTAAAGTGCAATTTTTGCACTTTAAATAACAAGAAATTGCACTTTCGATTATAAAAATATTTTATATAAATTTAATTAAAAAACATTGAATTTGCTCTCATCTGCTTCCTTTTTATCTATTTTTTGTCTTAATATTGATAAATCTCTACTATTCTCTCTCTTATCAAAATTATCAAATATTTTAGTTTGACTATCTGAATTCCAATATATTTTCAATTTATTTTTTGCTCTAGTTATTGCAGTATAAAATATGTTTTTTGTAATTCTATCTTCTATGTTAGATGTTATTACAATCTTTACACTATCATATTCTAATCCTTGAGCTCTATGTATAGAAATAGCATAAGATAAATTAAAAGGAATAATGTGATCATATTCATTCTCATCATCTTCTTTATCTATATATTCATTTACCTTAAAACGAATATTTACTTTTCCTAAAATTTCACTCTCCAGAATTTCAACGTCAAATGGTCTAAAAAATTCATTTATAGAGTCTTTATCTACTTCAATAGTAAACCACATACAATTATTATCTTTATCTTCTTCTATATTTTTTATAATTCCTTTTAAATTATTATAAAGAAAATTATTAAATCTTGGACAATCATTAAATAATATTGGATCATCCACTTTATATGTGTCTATTCCAAAATTATATTCTTTATTTTGATTTAATTGCTGTTTTACTCTATTTATGTTATTAATTCCATACATCCCATCATAATTCAAACATAATATAACTTCATCAGACGAAGTTTTATCAAATATTTCTTTTGATAATGGCTGAGTGTATTCCTGATTACTTAAAATATTTATTGCCTTTTTATTATTAAATCTTACACTTTCCCATAACTCCATCAAATCAATATCTGATGTCCTATGGGTATCCTTTAAATTATAAACAATATCATCATTAAAATACTTATTGCAAAATTGAAACCAATTGCCATACTTTATCGATTCTATCTGATAAATATCTCCTACTAGTATTATTGCTTGGTATCTTTGTTTTCTTAGTATTTTAATCATATCTGCATTGCTTACCATACTGCATTCATCTATAAATAAAATATCACATTCAATTGAATTATTTCTTATATAATTAGAGATTGTTAAAAAAAATGAATTTTCTATGTTTCCTATCCTTGTTTTCATATTAGTTACTGCTGTATTTGTATTTGCAAGAAAGCACTTATTGTAACTTTTAAATGCTGCCGATAATATTTCAATCATTTTTGTCTTTCCTGTTCCAGCAGGACCATATATAAATGCAACAGAACTTGTTCTAAATATTTTTTGTAGAATATCTTCCTTATCTTTTGAAACATCATCTTGGGATTCGAATAACTTATATATATCAATTGTGTTTCTCAAGTCTACATTATAAGTCTCTGAATAATTCTTTATTAATGAGATAATTTCAATTGTATCTTTTTCGTAAGAATCTATATAAATCATTTCATTTTCTAATTTTAATAAATTATTACTTCTTGATTTTATATTTAGAAGCCTTTTATTAAATTTATCTATTAAACCTGGAATATTTTCAAAATAATTAATATCCTTGGTTGATGTATAAAGTTTATTTTCATTTTCAATATTATTTTTTACAAGATTATACAGTAGTTCTTCATCTTTATTATACATATCAATTGCTTTAGCTAAATGTTGCCATGATATATTATGTTTATATAAGGACATTGCATACGGCATACTATCAAACATCCCACTTTGAGGTAATATGTATAAGTCTTGAAACACAAAATTAGTGTTATCGTCTTTCTGATCTCTAATTACAATGTTCTCCATATTAGTAGTAAAATATCTTAATATGTTATGCCCTTTTTTATTATTTATTATAATATCTCTCATTTTGTCAAACATCTCTGTAATATAGTGATTTTCTGCTCCATCTTGAAGTTTATTCTTTATCTTTATATAATTTTCATTATCCATACAAAGTATATTGGTAATTGTGTTTTGGCTATCAGTTAAATATTCCATTAAGTTTCTATACTCTCTGTAACTTTCACCAAATTGTTTGTTTCCTCCCAAGAATAAAAATATATTTTTTAATTCACATATTCTAATTGCTACCTTATAATCATTAATAATTTTTATTCTTGATTTTCCAATATTTAAATCAACATCTTTGTCTAAGACTGAAACATTCACCGAATAATTATTTGGTATGTATTTTTTAGAATAAAGTGTAATATGCTCAAATTTATTTTGATAATCAGTTGCTTTGGATAATGTTATTTCATAATATATATCTCCATTAGAATAAATAGTATTAACTTTTTGTACATAAAATTTCCCTTTTATGAATTTAGATGGAGTATCTTTCTCTTTCTCAACTACATTACAAATAAGATCATAATTTTCTCTCATTGATTTATCGTCATATATCGGAAATTTATCAATGTTTTTTATTATTTCAATATTATAATCAGAATGTAATAATTTCTTAGTTAAACAAATATATCTAAAATAATATGCTACTAACTTTTCTGCCCCATCTTCACTTGGTGTATAATGTGATGATGTTCCTTTTAAAAAATTATAGAAATCTAATATGAACTTATACTTTGACTTTCCTTTTAAAAAATCTAGAGATGGTGATACATTTTCATATTGCGTATCTAAACTTTGATTGTTTTCTCTATTATTTATTAATATTGCAACATCTTCAATCAGATTCCTTAATTGAGCAAGAATATTCTCAGATAAAAAGCCCTTGTCTTTTATTTGTTCATAATATTCAATATTTTTTTCTATTACATTTGATATATATGTTATTTCTTTTTCAGCACTTATTCTTTTCATATCTAATTTTTTTCATTCCTTTCATGCTCTTATTTTCCAATTAATTTTATATTATGTATCAATATATTATTTCTTATAAAAAAGCAAAATAATAATGTAGTTAGTCTTACAAAATTATTTTGCTTTTCTTTAGTTTTATAATTTATAAAAATATTCTCTAATTTTATTAGCCATTAAAACTCTTCTTTTCTGTAGAAATTCCTCATAATCTGCAACAGACATATTAATTAATTCTTTAGGTATAGCATTTTCCTCTAAATTCTTATATAAGTCTTCTTCTGAATTTATTAAGCCATATTTATTTTTTTCTCCATTACATTGGGCTTTTACATCTGACATATAATCTTTTGGGGCTCTATTACTTACCGCTATATTTATTTCTGTTTGTAGCATAGCAAAATTAGCTATTTGATTATATTGTTGTTTATTGTTATATCCATTTTTTTGTAAATAATCTTTTGGAAAAATATGATGCACGTCTCCTCTATTTTCAATCAAATACTGTACTTTAATACTATCTGATAGAAATCCTCTATCTCCCAAAAATATTTGTGATGCTAGAAATGTTTTCCAAAAAGGACTACTTGTTACAGGTGTATTTAATCTGTCTACTAAATAATTTGTCCAAAAAGATTCAGATAATTGTCTTTCTTCTTCCTCTCTAATGTATTTTTCAATGTCTGAACTATTATTTAATCTTCTAATATCATAATCAAAAGCTGATTCTGGTGATGATGTATATCTTTGAGTTAAAATTGACATTATAACCCATCTTCTTATCAAAGTTTGTATTTTATTAGGCTCAACATTCTTTTCTCTCAATACTAAATACAATATATATCCAAAGTTTAATACATTTTGAGATCCTACTAAACTATTATCTATTATACCAGCAGATTTTAATATCATTATATATCTTTCAAAATTACTTTGATTTACAAATTGTTTTATCCCATCATATAATGTCTTAAAGCTATCTTCAACTATATCTTCCCTATATTCTCTAGTTTCAAAATCACGTCCTGATAATAAACTTACTAGATCGGCTAACTTGCCTCTTTTAAATTTATATGTAAAAGCTACTCTTAAAACATCAGTATATGAAGGCAAATATAAATCTTCGTTTTTTTCTTTTATCCATTCTATTTTTCTGAATATGTCCTTTTTACTAAATTCAATATCATTATTTTTAATATTGTCATAATCAACTGGTGTTTTAGCAAAATGACAGAAATAATCAATTGCTTTTCTTATATCATTTCCTTCATATTGTTCATTAACACTTATTTTAGACATAGCAAAATCAGCTTGAGATAATACTACACCTTCTGAATTTATTCTAACAAATATTTCAGTAATAGTATCTATATCTAGTGACGAACCCAACTCAATTCTTCCAATAGTAACATTCTTTATAGCTAATAGCTTATTAATTCTTTTGTTAACTTCATTTGGACTCATTTCATATTTATTTGAATAATCAGTAACGAATTGCCATGTATCTATATTTCCGTCCTTCATAAATTCTGATATATCTGGTATCCATTCATCTTGTTTTTCTATTGCAGGATTCAAAGTTTGAAACTCTTCCTCTTTAATATTAAAAGCAATTTTTATTCTTTTCTTTTTATAATTACTATCTAATACTTCTTGTCCCAATAAAGCAGCTGTTAATGCTGTTATTCTTTGCTGTCCATCTATTAATACTTGCTTTCCTTCAGATGCAGCTCCATCTTTTAATTTTACATCTGGACTTTTCCATGTAATTATATATCCTACTGGATAACCTTTATATAAAGAATCAATTAAGTTTCTTACTTTTGTAGAATCCCATACAAATGGTCTTTGGATTTCAGGTATTGCAATTGTTCCATCACTTACAAAACCTAATAAAGTGTTTACTGATACATTATTCACTTCAAAATTTGGCATAATTCTTTCCCCCAAAAAATACAATTATTTATTTTTTTGGTATTTCCAAAAATTCTTTAAAGTTATTCATACGCTATACTACTCCCATAAATTCTTCATCTAATATTTTCTTACGCTCTTTCCAATCCGGCATGAATATTGTAATAAAATTATAAAAATTTTTACTATGATTTTGATGTTTAAAATGAGATAATTCATGTAAAACAACATATTCAATGCAACACATTGGAGTCTTTATTAAATTCAAATTAAATATAACCTTATTACATGCTGGTATACAACTTCCCCATCTTGTTTTCATCTGTCTTACTTCTATTTTAGGAATTTTTATACCATATTTTTTTAATGTTTTTTGATATTTTATCACCATATATTCTAGAACATCCAAAGCATATTGTTTTAACCATTTTTCATAAACTTTTTTTATATAAGTTTTATTTGCTATATATTTTTCTTTTATATGGATTTCAATATATTTATTATTTATAACAATCTTGTTATAATTATCTGAAATAACTTTCATTTTATATTGCTTTCCTAATAAGTAAACTGTTTCTCCATCTTCAAAAGTTATATTTTCTCTTTGTTCTGCAAATGTATCATAAAAGTCTTGTTGTTTTTTTATCCAATTTGCTTTTTTCTTGACAAAGTCTTTTGCTTTATCTAATGGCATTTTCATAGGTATTGATAAAGTTACTTTTTTATCTATGTTCACTTTTAGATTAATATTCTTAATATTTTTTCTTTGAACATAAAAATATATCTTCTCTCCATTAGATTCAATAAAATCCTTTTCCATATTTCATCCTTTCTAGATAATTAGTATTTCATTAGTGCTATATTTATAATTTCTTCTATTAGTTTGTCTAATTCTTCAAGGTCTAAATTAATACTTTTTCGTGTTACATACATGAATATTGTATCATCTATTGCTTGAGCAATTTCATTATGAATATCTGTATTATAATGCCAATCTCTTTTTATTTTACTTTCAATCTCTTTTTGAATAGTTAAAGCAATTTCTCCTATTTCTTCTATATTAGCATTTTCTTTCATTCTTGGAATTAATTTGTCATATATAACTCCATAAAAAGCTCTTGAATTTTCCGTTGTTATATTAGTTGGATAACTTATTCCAGAATTTCCTTTTCTAAAGTCTTCTTTAATATCTTGCATTTTTTGTAGGTATTCACCGTCTGTAATTCTTCTGTTCCTGTATGCTTCAATAGTTTCTTCAATTCTTGTAGAAAATTTCTTATAGTATGCTGGGTCTTCTTTTGATTTTTCACTAATAGTTCTTGTTAACCTTGTCCTAATACTATCTGCTTTTCCTCTATCTGTACCCATCTTTTCTAATTCTTTATCAAAATTTTCTGCATCTGTTATATCTACTGGTTCTGTTATTCTCATCATTTCTTTTGCAACTACATAATTATCTAATAATTTTTGCATCTTGGCTTCATATTCTTTATGATCTATAGTCTCAGAGTATCTTAATTTTACTATTGCTCTTAATTTTTGGTAAAAAGCTAATGCTTTTCTTAATTCACTTATTTTTTCTTTTCCAACTTTGTAATAAGCTTGGTCACTTGGTAAAATTACACCTAACATACTTCCAAATTTGCATAGTTTATTATAAAAATCTTTTCTTATTTCTTCATCTTCTAGAAGTATTTCATATTCTTCTAAATCATTTTTATTCTTTATATTTTTAAATAACTCTTTAAGTCCTTCATATGCTTCAAACATATTATTTATTTCTGTATCAATGTAATAAACAGATGATTTAATATCTTCTTCATTAAATTCTTCTAACCCCGCTTCTTGATACATTGTTAATGCTTTATCTAATTCTCCTAAAAGTCCTCTATAATCAACTATATAACCATAATCTTTTCCATCACAAAGCCTATTTATTCTTGCTATAGCTTGTAATAAATTATGTTCTTTTATTTGCTTATCTAAATATAATGTTGAAGCTTTTGGTGCATCAAATCCTGTAAGTAGTTTATCTACAACTATTAGTATGTCTATATCTCCATTTATAAATTTATATTTTATAGTTTCTTCATATTCTTCTTCATTTTTATAATTTGAAATAGCATTTATATAAAATTTCTTCACAATATCATTTGTATCTTCATCAATACTTCCTTCTCCTTCTCTCATATCTGGAGCAGATATTACTACTGCAACTTCTAATTCAGGAAATTCATCTTTAAAAATGTTATAATATTTTACTGCTTCTACTTTTTTGTTACATGCCAGAATGCTATTAAAACCTGTTCCTTTTAATGTTTGATTATAATTACTTGCTATATCCCATGCAATCAATTCCAATCTTTGTTCAGATGAAGCAACTTTTTCAAATCTACTCCATTTTTTCATTACATCCATTTTTTGTTCTTCTGTAAGGTTTCTTGTTAACATATCTAGTCTCATATCAATAGCATCTTTTGAAACCTCTTGATCAACCATTTTTCCTTCATAGACCAATGGTACTATAGCTTTATCTTTCAAAGCATCATCTAAAGAATATTTATGTATTAATCCTCCAAATTTATCAAAGATATTTTTATCTTTTTTCATAATAGGCGTTCCTGTAAATGAAATATATATTGCCCCTTTAAATACTTCTTGCATTCTTCTATTTATCTCACCATATTGAGTTCTATGTCCCTCATCAACTAATATAAATGTATTGGGTGTATCTACTGATATTCCTGACTTTACTACTGTTTCGAATTTATTGATAACAGTTGTTATCACTCTTACTTTTTCATTTTTAATTAGTTCTGTTAGATTGTTTCCTGTTGATGCTCTTGCTGCTTCTACTCCAATTCTATTAAATGTTTTATGAATTTGCTTATCCAAGTCCACCCTGTCTGTGGCTATAACTACTTGTGGGTTTCGTATTCCCTTATCTTCCATTAATTTTTTCGTTATATATACCATTGTTATAGATTTACCCGAACCTTGTGTATGCCAAACGACTCCACCCTTTTTGTCTTTTTTTATTCTTTCCAGCATTGCTTTTACAGCAAAATATTGTTGATATCTGCATATTTTCTTTTTTCCCGCTTCAAAAATGATAAAGTCTTTTATCAATTCTAAAAATCTTTCTTTTTCAAATAGTGAAATTATATCTCTATCTTGCTTAGTTACCTGCCTCCCCATTACAGTTTTATTGAATAATTCCTTTTGCTTTTCTACATATTGTTCATTCCATGTTGACCAAAACTTATCTGGTGTACCACATGTGGCATATTTTGTTTCATTTTTATTCGCTGCCATAACTATTTGTATAAATTTAAATAGCTGAGGAATATAGTCTGGCTTTTGATTTCTTATATTTTGGGAAATAGCTTGAATGATTGGTACTGATGCATCTTTACACTCTATTACAGCTAATGGTATACCATTTACAAATAAAACAATATCTGGTCTTGCATAATCTTTACCATTCATTCTTAACACTGAAAATTCTTCTGTAACATAAAAATCATTATTTTCAGGATGTTCAAAATCCATATATTTTATATCAAATGACCTTTTTGTTCCATCTACCATATTTTCTTGATAAGATTTTCCCAATGTTAATAAATCATATATTTTTTCATTTGTACTAATAAGCCCAGTTACTAAATCTTCATTTAAATCTTTAATTGCTTGTCCTATAGTACTTGCTGAAAATTTATATTTTTCCCCTTTATATTCATAACTATTTATTTCATTTAATTTTTTAGCTAATATATCTTTAAATATTACATCTGTTAAAATATTATTTCTTAAATTTTTATTTTCCTCTTCTGATATGTATTTATATCCTAATTTTTGTAATACTTCTATAGCTGGTCTTTGACTTGTAGACATTTCATTAGCTACTGGTATCTTTTCTCCCATTTAATTTGCCCCCATAAATTAAATTTATATTTTTACTCTAACTTTTCCAGTTAATAATTGTTGTATTAATCCTTTTTCTAGTTTTTGATAATTTTGTTTTTTTTCATGCATTAACATTATTTTGTGATCTATTCTATTTAAAATTTTACATATTTGAGTTTGTTTTTCATATTTTGGAATTTTTATTTTCAATTTTTTCTGCTCTGTTATCCCAATATATGCTCTAGTTGATTGCATAGATAATAGCTTTATTTTTCTCTGAAACTCACTACTTTGTAAATAATAATACACAAAACTTTTATGTAAAACTTTATTGTTGCTAGATACTCTATAATATGTCACTTGTGGAGTTAACATAATGTAATCATATTCTATGTTATATGGTACGAATCCTACATTTCCAATTGTTCCTTTGTGCGTTAATAAAATATCTCCTTTTTTAGCAAAACCCTTTCTTAATTTATCTGTTTGTTCCTTCTTTAAATATACACAATTTAATACATCTAGAATTCCATCATGTATATTATTTGCCATTATAAAAGGAATTCCTCTATCTACATAATCTGATGATTTTGGATGAAGTTCTCCATGATTTCCATCCATTATATCTTCAATTATTTTTTTATCAATTAATTGATTAAAAGTCTTTTCTATGCAATTATTATCATTTAGTGTTTCATCTATAATGTTATTTTTTTCTAAAATAACACTATTTATATTAGAATCAATCACCAATAAAATTCTGTCTATATTATACAATATGTTAACGATTTTTTCTTGTTCTTTTATTGGTGGTAGTAAATACTCAAAATCAGTTAGAGCTTTAAAGCTCAAACTATTTCTTACACTTCCTTGAGTATTATTTTTTACATTTTCATAAAATCTTTGAGTCTTAAAATAATACTTAAAATACTCAGGCAATAGCTTATCTTTATCTACCTCGAAAACCACATACATTGGGCTTAAAGCTCCTTCATCATAATCCTCAAGTATGTCAATCGAACCAACATTTACTCTTGAAGGATTATATGCAAATTGATTTTTTCTTACTATCTTATAGTTAGATATATCTGCACTATGCACAGTTCCTTCGAAATATTCATCTTGATTTACAAACCCTTGTGAATTAGTAACACTCAAAACTTTTTTTACTTTTTCTTCCTTATTTCTTTCAGTTACTTCAGTTAAAACTTCTTTTAGTTTTATTCTTTTCCAATCTTTTGGAATTATTTCTTTATTCATTTTATTACTCCTACTTTTTTACAATTTAGAACCTGATAATTTATTATCATCTCTGCAATCAATTAAAAATATGTCTTGATTAACAAGCTTTCCTAAATTATTTTCATTTATCCATTTCTGAATATTTTCATATTCCTTTTCTTCAAAGTAAAATACAACTATTATTTTTTCTGTACATCCATTAGCTTTACAATATATCTCTGCTTGTTCAAACACTTTCTTCAACCCACGTGTATTACTTGCAAGTTTAAATTCTGCAACACATTGATTATCACTTCCTTTTGATACAACAACATCAGCTTCTCCTCTACCATTATTAGTTTCAAAATCTGCTTTAAACTTACTATTCATCCACACAAATCTAAACATTCTATTTAAATCATCTTCTTTTGCTATTCTTTTCCCATTATAATATAAATTTTTATATGCATCGCAATCTTCTATAACATGCTTAAAAAATTTAATTCTTTCCCTTGACTCATCTTTAGCTGAGATACTTTCATTAGCAATATACCCTAAGTCTTTTACAATACTACAAAAAGATTTAGCATTCTCAATTAATTTTGACAGTTGCTCATTAACTTCCTTTAAACATTCCTTCTGTATTTCTTCAGCATCTTGTTCTTTTAGTTTTATATAATAATCATATAAAATAGGATTTTCTTTTGCAATATCTCCAAAATTTTTCATTTTTATTTTATTTATTTCTTTTTCTTTTGGTTTCTTTTTTTCTCTTCGCATTTTTTCTTCATATTTAGCAATAGCAATTTGTATATAGTTATCTACTTGAACTCTTAAAACATCATTATCTATTACATTTAATACTCTATCAAAACTATTAACAAAATCATTTTTATTTATCGATGGTTCTTCCTCTCTTAGCATATCTTTTGGTGTCAATAATATATACTCTTCTTTTCCCTTTTCATTTATAATAAAAGGAAGATAATATTCATTAGAAAAGAAAGTTTCTGTATCGTAGTTAAATCCTGCTTTATCTACAATTATTTTTTTACAATTCTTATCTATTAAATATGTCTTAGCAAATTTCTCTGTATATTCACATAGATAACCTTTAATTAAATTTACAGTCATATCACTAATCTTATCTCTTCCACTTTTATCATAAAGTAACATTATTTTTTCAGCATGCTTTCCTTTAGATATATCATTGTTATTTAAAACAAATCCTATATTTTTATATAAAATTCTGGCAAATTCCATATTTAATGCAGAACCTTTATTTCCTTCCAAAGAATATCCTAACCAATTATTACAAACTTCTTTGAACGTAAACCACGTTTTTATTTCTGATTCGCTTAATTCTTTTTCAGCTTTTCTAGCCAAAAAGTGAAAATATTTTATTATTTCATCGTGCAATTCTTTATATTTATCTTTTGAACTATTAAATATCAATAAAGGATCTATGAATAATGGTATATCACACACTAATGATATATCAACAGCTCCATATTCTTCTATTATATTTGATTCAATTTCAAATCCTTCTGAAAACAATTTATTCATTTTTATTCCTCATATTTCCTTTTAAATAATTTGCAAATGCAGAACAACTAATTAGCATATATTTAGCTTCTTCAAATGTTAAATTTCCTTCACCTAATCCATTTGCATGTCTTATTCCATTTGCATCACTTGTATATCCATATAATTTTTCAAAAGCACTTTTTAATGCTGGATGTATCTTATCTTTCAATAATTTTAATGCATCTCCCAATGTAGCTTTATTATTTTGGGTTATTATTTGGCACATTGATTCTACTGATGATATAGACTCTTTAATAGAATTATCAAAGTCTTTAACACTATATAATTGTTCTATTGCTTTAGCATAATGAACTGAAACTTCTTTGTATGGATTATTTAATGTTTCTTCGATGCTATTTATCTGTTGTTCATCAACTATATCAGTTACTTTGTTATTTATAATTTTATAGTTTACATCTCATTTTTGAATACATTTGAAGTGGATTCTATATATTCATTTTTATAATTATATCTATTATATGTAATCTTATCTGCAACAACAAAAAATGTAATAATACCCTCAATAAATGTAAATACGTCTGTATAATCATATTCTATAATGATTGCGTATATTGTATTGAAAATTTCACTATAGTCCTAATCATTTCCCCACATTGGAATATCTCTTTCTGTTTTTGAAAACAATTCTTTGTATAGATATTCTATAAATTTATCTTTTAAAGCATTACTATAATCAATATATAACTCATCGAATTTTTCACTTATTACTGAATAGATCTTATTTCTTGTTCTTTCATTTAAACTATCTACTTGTACTATATCAGGAAAATGTTTTATTCCCTTTCTTTCAGAAAATCCACCTTTTAAATGTATTTCTATTTTCTTCCCATTTATGACTGCCCTATCATTCTCCTTCTATAATCCTAATTCTTTCAATGATTCTTGTAATTCTTTTTCTAATACTTGAAGTTCTTCATTAATTTTTTCTATATTTTTCTTTGTTTCTTCTATATCAATTTCTTCTTCCTCTTCAAAAGTATCCACATATCTTTTTATATTTAAGTTGTACTCGTTTTCTTTGATCTCATCCATAGTTGCAATGTAAGAATATTTTTCAATTTCTTTGTAATTCTTATATATTTCTAATATTTTTTGAATATTTTCTTTTGTTAATGTATTTTGATTTTTCCCCTTTTCATATTCACGACTTGCTTCAATAAATAATACATCTTTTCTAGTCCTATTCTTTTTAAATACAACTATTGTAGCTGGTATTGAAACTCCATAAAATAAATTCTCTGGCAATCCTATAACAGCATCAATTAAATTATCTTCTAAAATTCTTTGTCTAATTAATCCTTCTGATGCTCCTCTAAATAAAGCTCCATGAGGTAATACAACCGCCATTCTTCCATCTTCAGCTAAACTTTTTAACATATGCTCTATAAATGCATAATCCCCTATACTTTTTGGTGGAACTCCATATTCAAATCTATTATATGAATCCATTGAAGCTTCCATTTTAAATGTATTTTTCTTTTTACCATCATCAATAATTGTTGAATTTGCAGACTCGAATCCTTTTGCCCACTTATCTAATGAAAATGGTGGATTAGATACTATTACATCGAATTTCATTAAATCATCATGTTCTAAATGTAATGGATTAGCTAAAGTATCTCCCCATTCAATATGAGCATCATTAACACCATGTAAAAACATATTCATTCTGCATAAATTATAAGTTGAACTATTACTTTCTTGTCCATATACACTAACTTTTTTATCTTTAACTTCTTTAGATGCTTTTAGTAATAATGAACCTGAACCACATGCTGGATCATAAATTCTGTCATCTTCTTTGGGTTCAACTAACTTCGCAAGTAATGTAGATACTTCTGCTGGTGTATAAAATTCTCCACCTTTTTTACCTGAATCTCCTGCAAATCTTGCTATTAAGTATTCATAAGTATTTCCTATTACATCCAAATTTCCTATTTTAGATGGTCTTAAATCAATGTCTTTATTATTAAAATCAGATAATAACGTTTTTAATATTGCATTTTTTTCTTTCTTTTTTCCAAATACAACTTCACTATTAAAATCAACACCTGCAAACAAATTTAATAATTTAACACCATTTAAAGTTGTTATTGTTTCTAATGCTTTATTTATAATTTCACCTATATTATCTTCATTTCTTTTATTATATAGATAATCAAATGTGCATTCTTCCTTTAATATAAATTTGCTCCTAGAAAGGTATCTTTCTATCATTTGTTCATTTCCATTGTACATTTCATTTGCTTTTTCTTTTTCTTCTTTATATGTATCACTTAAATATTTAACAAAAAGCATTACTAATGCATAATCTTTGTAATTTCCTCCAGGTATACTACTTCTTAAAGTATCACAAGCTGACCAAATTATTCCATTTATTTTATCTTGTAATTGTTTTTCATTCATTTTATTTTTTACCTCCATTTATTACTTTATTTACTATTGAATTATAATAATTATCTTTTTCTATTATCATTTGATTGTATAATTTTTTTTGTTTATTCCAACTATAAATCAATTTTGATATTTTTTCTTGTTCTTTAAATGTTACATTTGGAATTTCTATTAACCTTAGTTTAGCAACTGGAATTGATTTGACCACAGTTCCGATAATAATTGTTTCTAATTGTCTACTCGATTCCTTACTGTCTAAAAACCACCTTAAAAATTCATTATTTATCTTTTTATTATTGCACCTTATAATACAATACAAATTATTAATTAACAGTCCTGCTGTTTTTTCATCTACTAATATAATTTTACTAGGCAAAGAAAGCCTAAAAATTAAATCTCCTTTTTGTGTAACATAACTACTTAAATCTTCCATGCTATAAAAGTCATCATATTCTATTTCTTCTTCGTAGCATCTTATATTGAAAACTTTATATTTATTTGTTTTACTTCCTTTATATACAGCTTCTTTTCTTTTAAGAACTACTCCAATATGTATATCTGCAACATCTTCTAGATTCATATAAGCCTCCTCTTATTTGTTCTAAATATTTTATAACACAGTTTTAATCACTTGTCAAGTTTCTTTCGTTATATTTATTTTAGAACAGTGTAGGTTAGTCAAACATATGTCACACTTTTTTGAAAAATATATACTTTGAGTACCTTATATTGTTAATAACGATTCTTCTTGGCTTTTATATTTTTTAAGAACTCGTTGGGGCTCAGCCATCCTAGCGGTCTCATTGGAAAATTATTATACTCTTTTCTCCAATCTCTTCCTCGATTTCTTAAATCTTCTAAACTATAAAATACTTTTTTAAATTAAAATCTTTCTTGATCTTTTCTATGACTTCTTTCTACTTTTCCATTTTCTTTTTGGTGTATATGGTTTTATTTGTCTATATTTTATCCCTAATTTCTCTAATGTCGTTTCAAATATTGTTTTTTCATTTCTTTTTGATTTATTCCAATTTAATCGATTTGTGAATTCAAATCCATTATCTGTTTGTATTGTTTCTATTTTAAATCGATAATACTTTACTACTCTTTTTACAAATTCACTAGACATATATGTACTGTGTTCATTTGTAAACCACGTATATCTTTTCCTTGTAAATTCATCTATTGCCGTATATTGATAAAATTTTTCTCCTTTTTCTTGAAGTTCTTTGGTTAAACATACTGTTGGTACATATTTTACATTTATTTGTACTTTTTCTCCTGGATATGTTACTGTTATTATTTCTATATTTTCTTGTTCTTTTGCCTTACTTGGTGCTTTTTCATATATTCCTAATCACTGTAATACATGATACAAACCTTGTACCGTTCTTGTATATCCTGCTCCTCGTAATTTTACCCACAATACTACTAATCCTGTTTCTTTATTATTTCTCTTATAATTTCTTATAAGTTCTATTTCTTCGTCTGTATGTTGATTTGGATGCGAATGCGGTCGCCTTGATTTATCCTTTAAACTTTCTACACTCCCATCATATCTTTCTCTCCATCTATATATTGTTTTGGCCCATTCATTAAATTGAATTGATGCTTTTTTTACTCCATATTTATAAGAATATTTTACTACAGACTGTTTATATTTCATTTTTGTGTTATACTTTTATTCATAAGAGAGTGCCTCCTGATACGTTTATTTTTGGTCATTTAAACAATATCATTTCTGGTACTCTCTTTCACTATTTTATTTTCAATTTACATGTGACATATCTATTTTAAATCTACATTCCTGAAAAAGGTATCTATACAAAAGAGCCAAAACATCAAGCTCATATAGAAATGTTTCTATACCTGATTCAGTTGTTAAAATGTTAGAAGAATATAAATTATGGTATGATAATCAAAAAGAGCTTTGTGGTGAATTCTGGCACGATTCTGATAGGTTATTTGTTCAAGATAATGGAAAACCTATGCACCCAGATACAGTAAGTAAATGGTTTGGTAAATTTATTAAAAGGATTGGACTACCTGTAATTAATTTTCATGGTATCAGACATACAAATGCTACTCTTCTTATTTCACAAAATGTAGATGTAGCAGTTGTAGCAGCAAGATTAGGAC
>CAJUSU010000001.1:103995-115792 GCA_910589185.1 uncultured Clostridia bacterium | reverse complement strand
GTGAGTGTGTGTGTGTGTACAGCCCCAATGCTTTCAGAAATTAATAATTTTCCCTTCATTTTTTTCCTCCTTTGTGTCCTAGTGTTTACTTTTTTCTCATTTTTATACACTATAGGTATATTTTATTTTTCATTGTAAATATAACATTTTGTTATATTTTAGCAATACATATCATAAAATGTCAATATTTTCTTCTAAAATCATCACATTTTAAGTTAATATTTACAAAACAAAAAAACAATAGAAATTTTTATATTCCTATTGTCCTTTATTTAAATAAACTTGTAATTCCATCTATTATATTTTGAAACCAACTCTTTTCCTCTGTTACTACAATTTGTTCACTGGCTGGTTCTACATAATCTTTTTTTGGAAGATTCACATATACTTTTTGTGAATCATCTAGCTTTTTCATTCCTAACATTGCTGTTGCTGATTTTTCTACATTAGCTAGATTTAAACTGTTTTGAATACTAATCTGTAATTGTGCATTTTCTTTTTGCAAAACACTTAATTCCTTTTTCATATCTTCTTTTTTGTTAAAACTTGCTGTAATAAGGGAGTTTCGATAACTTATGGCAAATAAAATTCCAAAACCCATCAATACATATAACACTATTTTTACCTTTGGCTTTAACTGTCTTTTTTCTTTTGGTTTTTGTTCTTTTTCTTTTTGCTTTAATGTAGAACTTTTCTTTTTACTATATGGACTTTTCTGTGGTTCATATTCGGGTTTTAATTTTCTTGGGCTTGTTTCATATTGATATCCTGCCCTTCTCGTTGCATATGCCATAAATTCTCACCTCCTTATCTTTTGCTTCTTTATTTCTACTTTCTCTCAAATATCCTTACCTTTGCACTTTTAGACCTTGTATTTCTTTCCAATTCTTCTCTTGACGCTACAATTGGCTTTTTGTTAATAACCTTGCCTAAACTTTGACAGCCACAAATGCAATATGGTAAATCTTTTGGGCAAGTACATTTTCCTTGTAATTCTACCATTGCCTCTTTGACTGCTCTATCTTCTAATGAATGGAATGTAATCACTACTAGTCTTCCATTTTCTTTTAAACAATGTGCACTTTGAATAATGGTTTGATATAATGGTTCAATTTCATTATTTACTTCAATTCGAATTGCTTGAAATGTTCTTTTAGCTGGGTGCCCATCTTTTTGATTTGATTTAGGAATTGTGTTCTCTATAATCTCTACTAATTCTTTCGTAGTTTCAATTTCCTTTTTTGCACGCATTTTGCAAATACTTTTTGCTATTTGTCTGCTAAATTTTTCTTCTCCATATTTCCAAAGAATGTTAGATAGTCTTTCTTCTGAATATTGATTTACTACTTCTTTAGCTGTTATTCCTATGGAAGTATCCATTCTCATATCCAATGGGTTATCTCCCATATAACTAAAGCCTCTGCTTCTTTCGTCTAGTTGATAAGAAGAAACACCTAAGTCTAATAAAATACCATCTACTTTTTCTATTTGCAATTGTGTTAATATGCTTTGCATTTCGTCATGATTTCCATGAATATAAGTAACATTTTGGTACTCGGTTAGTCTTTTTTTAGCTGCCTTTAGAGCTTCTTCATCTCTGTCAATTCCAATGAGTCTTCCTTTTGCAGATAATTTCTTTACAATTTCTAAACTATGCCCTGCACCACCTAAGGTACCATCTACATAAATCCCGTCAGGACGAATGTTTAATCCTTCTATACATTCTTGTAACATTACTGGTTCGTGTTTAAATTCCATTTATTTGTTCCTTCTTTTTTTGTAATATGAGAATGTTTCTTGGATAGCACAATCAGTTGGTATACTAATACCAACTGTTATGCTCATTTTTTAATTCTCGTCCTTTGTGATTTTTATGTTCTTTTGTTCCATCATTTCTTTTTTCTTTCTTTTGTAAATAAATTATTTTTCTTTAGAAAGTTCTATCTTTCGTAAAACTTATTTACTTTGTCTTTTGTAATTTCCCTCTTTTGTAAGCTTCAAATTCTTATCTTTTGTATCTTAAAAATCTTTCGTATATTTATATAAACTTTTGCAAGTTATATACCAAGCATTGTCATATTTTCAGCAATTTCATCAGCTGAAATATTTTCATCACTGTTGTAGGATTTCCATTTTTCCTTATCCCAAATTTCAATTCTAGTTCCCACACCAATAATGACAGTATCTTTTTCTAATTTTGCATATTCACGTAAGTTTCCTGCTATCAAAAATCTTCCTTGTTTATCAATTTCACATTCTGTGGCACCTGATAGGAAAAATCTTACGAAGTCTCTTGCGTTTTTGTTCGTGAGTGGAAGTGTTTTTAATTTTTCTTCGAAGTTAGCCCATTCTGTTTGTGAAAAGCCGAATAAACAGCCGTCTAAGCCTTTTGTTACGATGAATTTTTCTCCCATATCTTCTCTAATTTTTGCAGGCAAAATTAATCTGCCTTTTGCATCTAGAGAATGTTCATATTCACCTATTAACACTTTTACTCACCTCGCTAACATTTCGTTCCACTTTTCACCACTTTGCTCCACTTCATCTAAATTTTAATACAAGTTACTAGAAATATCAAGCCTTTTTTGAAAAAAGTTACAAATTAAAAGAAAAAAATGAAAAAAACATTATAATAACAAAAATGCAGACCGCGCAAGGTGAGCTTGCAAACGCCTGTCGCAGTGTAGCCTGCGACCAGCAAGGTCAAATGTTGTTATTATAATGTTTTTACTATCACTTAATTTCCTTATTTATCTATTTTTTCTAAACACTCTTCTATGACTTGTTCTAACTTGCTAGTATCTACAATAGATTCTATACTAGCTTCCAATGTTTCTTTTGGATTTACTTTTTTTAAATTTAAAATATATCCATTTTTCAAAGCCAATTGTCTAATAAATTCTCTGTTGGTTCTACCGATTACCTTCGCGGAAGGGATGTAGTACATTCATTTCAGATAAATAATAGGCTAGTTTTTTGGCTAATTGATTTTTTTCTAACCCTTCTAAAAAGTTTTCTTGTTTTAATTGCTCTAATAATCTATTTAATTCTTGTTCTACATATTCCCACTGTGCAAAACGAAATTCTCCTTTGCTGATGTTTTCTTCCCTTAATTTACCTGCAAATGGATAAATATCCTCAAATAAGTATTGATGTATTGAAAGATAATGTTTCTTATCAAAGGCACCTGTAATTCCTTTTTGCCTTAATCCTAAAGACTTCGCTGCTGTAATTTTCGCTTCATAATAAAGCAAATCTTTAGTATTATGAATATCTAAATAATTGATTAGTACATCGCTATTTTCATAGGAATATTTTGAATTTCTAGGCTCATATAAATCCCTCATACTATATCTCCATAATAATTGGTAAAATCATAGGGTTTCTCTTTGTCTTTTCAAAAATATAGTCCCTCAAATCGTCTTTTAATGTTGATTTAATGGTTGACCAATCACTTACATGATTCTCTTCTAATTTACGTACTCGTTCACGAATAGTACGTTTTAAATCGTCCATTAGGTTTTCAGATTCTCTCACATATACAAATCCTCTTGAAACTACATCTGGACCTGAAACAATTTCCCCAGTATTAGAATCCATTGTCATAACAATTACAATTAGTCCGTCTTGGGATAAGTGCTGTCTATCACGTAATACAATGTTTCCAACATCTCCTACTCCTAATCCATCTACTAATACTTTTCCATTTGGAACAGAAGTTGTTAGTTTTCCTTCATTCTCATTCAATTCTAAAGTTCTACCATTATTCATTAAGAAAATGTTTTTGCTTTCTACTCCCATCTTTTTAGCAGTTTCTGCATGTGCAATTAATTGTCTATATTCACCATGAACTGGAATAAAGTATTTTGGTTTTGCCAATGTTAAAATTAATTTTTGTTCTTCTTGACAAGCATGTCCTGATACATGGACATCTTCTAGTGAACTATAAATTACTTCTGCACCAATTTTCATTAAATCATCAATTACTTTTGATACCAATTTTTCATTTCCTGGAATTGGAGTTGCAGAAATAATAACCATATCATTAGGTGTAATTGTTACTTTCTTATGCTCTCCATTTGCCATTCTTGTTAAAGCTGACATTGCTTCCCCTTGGCTTCCTGTTGTAATAATAACTAATTGGTCATCACGGTAATTCTTAATATTGTCAATATCAATAAATACAGTATCTGCTTCTTTAATATATCCTAGTTCTCTCGCTGCTTCTATCATATTTTGCATACTTCTGCCACATACTGCAATTTTTCTACCATATTTAATTGCAGAATTAACTATTTGTTGTACACGGTGTACATTTGAAGCAAATGTTGCTACAACGATTCTCTTAGAGTTATTTAAAAATAGTTTATCAAATACTTCTCCAACGCTGCTCTCAGACATAGTAAAACCTTTTCTTTCGCTATTCGTACTATCAGAAAGTAATGCCAAAACTCCTCTATTTCCTAGTTCTGCAATTCTTCCCAAATCAACTACCTTGTCGTCAATTGGAGTATAATCAATTTTAAAGTCTCCTGTATGTAATACAGTTCCTACTGGAGTATTAATGGCAAGCATGACTGCATCTGGAATACTATGGTTACTTCTAATAAATTCCACTTGCATTTTACCAAAGTTAATAGTTTGTCCTTGTTCTACAATATGCATTTTTGTGCTTCTTTGCAAATGATGTTCTTCTAGTTTGTTATTAATTAAAGCCACTGTTAATTTTGTTGCATAAATTGGTATATTAATTTGTTTTAAAATATATGGTATAGAGCCAATGTGATCCTCGTGTCCGTGAGTAATCACTAGTCCCTTAATCTTTTCTTGATTTTTGATTAAATAAGTAATATCTGGAATAACTAAATCTACTCCTAACATATCATCTCCTGGAAATTCTAATCCACAGTCTACTAAAATAATCTCATCTTCATATTCAAAAACGGTAATATTCTTTCCAATTTCCTCTAAACCACCTAATGGAATAATCTTTAAATTTGATTTTTTAAAATTAAACTTCATTACATCTTGATTAGCATTTCTCGTTCTGCTTTTTGTCTCTCTAGTTGTACCACGCGTTTCTCTTGGCATTCTATTTTCTGTCTTTACATTTCTAGTTTCCACTCCTGTATTTCTAGGCGTTCTCCTTGCCTCCTTTATTTCTTCTATCACTTTTTCTACTGTCTTTGCGCTTTCTTCTTTCACCTTTTTCTCTCTTGGTGCTTGCTCTCTAGTATTAGCTCCCTTTCTTCTTGGTCTGTAACTAGAAGTTTTAGTTTCTCTTCTTTCTGAACTCGCTCTATCAGTTCTCTCATTTGTTCTACGGTTTTGTCTCCTTGGCAAACCGCTTTCTTGTGTCTCATTTGTTTTTACTTCATTTGTCATTTAAGTTTTTTCTCTCCTTTATTTTAAATTCCGTACATTTTAACGTCGAAGAAAAGCGAACAGAATTCGCCTCGTCTTAAAATTTAAACACTTTCTTACTCTTCAACATTTCTTTTCTCTCTTTGAAATTATGGAGTAATTTTCATTTTTTATACATAAAATGAATATGCTTGTTTTAATCTCCGTACTTAAAACATATTCCGATGTTTCTTATTATACTATGATTTCCTTTTTTTGTCAAATGACCTTGTTAATTCCATGGTTTTCTCATAAATCTCATACTCTTTTTGGCTTTTGATTACCAAATACCATAAATAAATCAAAATAAGTAAAAAAGCAATATTATGAATGTACAAAATAGAAATGCTAACCATAATTGTCAAAACAATAACTGTAACAAATGAAATAAGATTACTTTTTTGATAAGCTACTTTACTTCCTTTAAAAATATGTATAACTTCTTTTAAGATTCTTCCACCATCTAACGGATAAATAGGGAGTAAATTAAAAATTGCTAATAATAGATTACTATAAATAATTGTTTCCTTTGGAATCATTAGTTCTGTCTTCCATAAAAAGCACACTAAAATAAGAAGAAAATTTATCATTGGTCCTGCTAAATAAAGAACTATCTTCTTATGATAATCTTCTATTTTAGTCTTAAAAGCAATTTGAAATCCAACTGGCGTTATCTTCATAGTTTTTGGTTTAAATCCCAATGCTAGTCCAGCACATAAATGTGCTATTTCATGTAAAAAAGCAAAGAACATAATAGTTGCATAAATCTCAATTTGCTTTGTCCAGAAAAAAAGAACTCCAAACAGGAAAATTCTTAAATCTATTTTGATACTCATATTATTTCCCTTCCATTTTAAAATTTTAAAACTAATTCTGGATCAACTACTCTATTACTTCTACGTATTTCAAAATGCAGATGTGGTCCTGTTGTTCTTCCTGTATTTCCAGAAAGAGCTATTTTTTGTCCTTTCTTTATTGTTGCCCCCTGCTTTACCAAAATCTTGCTACAATGCGCATAAATTGTAGTAACATCTTTATTGGTAATCTTTATATGAGTACCATACTCGCCTTGTGTTGAGACTAAACTCACTTTTCCCTCCATTGCTGCTACGACTGTTGTCCCCTCATTTACACCAATATCAATACCATAATGATTTTCTGATACAATTTCTGTTGCTTCTCTTTTTCCATAATGTGATGTCACAGTTCCTTTGAGTGGAAGCTCTAATTTGAAATTTGCTTTAATATAATCCGCATCTTTTTGCATTTGTGTTTTGTTACTGCTCCCACTAGAAGATGTTGCTACTGCCGCTTCACTATTAGAAGCCCCACCTATTCCTATTTGATTAACTATATTGACTTTTGCCTCATTTGTCACTTTGTTTTCCTTTTCTGTATTTTCTACTTGTGTATTTTCCTTATTTTCTGTATTCTCATTTTCGTTTTGTTCATTTTCTTGATTTACATTTTCTTCATTTTTAGCTTCACTTTCATCTTCTTTTAACCAACTCCCTAAGAAGTCTAATTTATCTTGGTTATCTTGAAAAAACTGTCCTACATTTTCCGCTATAATTTGAAAGTCGATATCTGTACTTAGAAATTCTTTCGTCTTGTTCATCACATCTGTTGAGAAAATATAGTTTGCTTCTTTAATTAAAGAAAAAATTAGATAAATTAAAATACAAGTTAAAACTTGTATAATCATCTTTTTGTAAAGAGAAATTCTTCTGTTTTCATTGCCCTCTTTTACCTGACTACTAGACATTCTAACAGAATTACTATTTTCTCTTCTTCTATAATAAATTTCTTCTGCTCTTCTAATTCTTTCTTCTGGAGATATTGTTTTTTCCACAAAAATACACCTCTTCCTTTGTAGCTTCTTGCTTCATTTATATGCCTAGAAGAGATGTATTATTCTTAATTTAAATAACAAATAATAAAATAATATTAATTGCAAGTCCTATTGCTAAAATACAGCTTACTTTTTTTAATAATCGATATTTTTTCTTTAATCTTTTATAAGAAAATTCCTCATTTTTATGGTTACTTTCTATCTTAGAGATATATTCTGCAATAAGCATTTGCGCTTCATTTACAATATAATCCTTTTTACTCTTTTCTACTTTTGATGTAGTTTTTCCTTTTTGATTTTTATTTTCAATATCCACCAATTCTGGTTTCTTCAATTTCTGATTTTCCTTTAAAAACACAATTGCTTCTTCTACTAAATTAGAAGGCAAATCCTTTAATATTACAATATTTTTCATTCCACCTGTATCCATTTTTTCCTTTTTCCTTTCTTAGTGTTTTATTAACTAGTTCTATTTTTTCCATTTCTGTAATTTTTTATACAGGTGTTTTGAAAAACTTTAGGTTAATTCTTGCATAACATTTACAATTTGTGTAGCCAATCTTTGTGCTAATTGGTTTATTTGATAAGTTGCTTTTTCTTCCTGTAATTGCTTTGCTCGTTTTCCCACAATAGTTTTAATGTTCCATTGTGCAGGGAAATAAAGACTTCTCCCAAAAGCTTTGCCAATTTCTATTCCTCCTCTATTCATATAAGTATTACCAATTAGTTTTTCTTCTCCTAAAGCAGAATCTATTACAATTAATTTGCCAGGTAAATTCCTTAAATAATCTAAAAAAATAGGAGCATTTTGAAAATGAATGGGGCAATTCATGGTTCCCAATATTTTAATGTTTTCATTTTGTTTTAATTCTTTTTCTAAAATCTCCCCTACACGTGGTCCAAAAGAATCCTCTATTAATTGGCTAGTTCCAATACATGCAAATATATATTTTTCCATTTTGTCTTTCTCCTTATTTCTATCTTATTAGTCTTTGTCCAGAGAAATGACAATTTTAATTTCTTTATCTTTTTGATACTTTTTTATAATATCTTCGGAAAATCCTGCTACTTCATTAGAAATAATAATAGTATCATATTTTTTTCCGATTAACTCTTTAATTGTATTATCTGTTTGCTCTAAATCCTGTAATTTAAAAACATCAAAGCCTAAAGCTTCTGGTAGTCGAAAACTTCTGTCATCTTTTTCATATTTAATCCAAGACATTTTCATTTTTATCACCATTACTTATTCTTTGATGTTTTTATCAAATTATTCTATCTTTTTAAAAAGATTTTGTATAAACTCTACATTTTCCTCTAAATCTTGTTCCATTTCTTCTAAGCTAAATATTTTAAATGCTTTATTTTCCTTTTGTATTTTTTCTGGAACTTCTTTAAAATATTGATTTACCCCTTCTAAGTCTATTTTTTCAATATGAATTTCACTTACCTTCTGTGCCTCCTGAACAAACTCTTCTTTAAACTTCGGAATCTCTACTAGATTATTATGATATAAATGATAAGAAAGACTATTAAAATCTCCAACCTTCGTTTGGCGTAGCACTTCACTTTCTCCCAAAACTACATTAGTCTTTCCCTGTAATCCTATCATTTTGCCATTTTTATAAATTCCTTTTTTAATATAGGTTTGGTAATTCCAGTAAAAGTCAGTTGCTAAATGGGCTAAGTAACCTCTCACAATTGGGTCTTTCATACTACCTACATAATTTTTTATAAAAGTTTCATAATCTGGGAACTCCCTCGTTTTTCCATCAAATGTTTCCATTTTCCCATAATGTGTTATACTATATGGAATTTGTTTAGAAATTGGATTAATTAAATATCCTACATTTACATCTGGCAAAAGATTTCCCAATAAGAAACGTTGTTCCTCTTCTTGCGGCATATCTTTTGCTAACTCTTTTGCTACTTTTAAATGAATTGCCCACGATGGCATAACATTTCACCCTCTCTTCATTCTTTTTAATTTTTCTTTCATTTGGCTATCTACTTGATAAGATTCTCTCATTTTTTGTAATGTTTTATTATAAGTGAAATCATCTAGATGATTATTTTGTAATAGCTTCATTGTCTTTTCTGGAAATTTCACATATGCCATAGATAAAGCCCATGCTACTCCCATTTTAACATAATAGCCTTCATTATGAATACTATCATATATGGCTAAAACTTGGTCAATATATTCTTCTTCTAAATAATAGTCCATAAGCATAATAATTGCAAAACGTAATTCAAATTCTCGATTAGATGAAAGATATTTTTGAATATATTCCCACATTTTTTCTGGATATTTGACAGTAAATTTATAAGTTGAAGTGCAACAATCACAAACTGCCCAATTATCAATAATTGGTACAAATTTATCTAAATATTCCAATCTTTCTTTTAATTCTGCCTTCATATAGCCAATTACTAAACCTTGTAACATTCTTTCTTCATAATACTCTATAGGTGCATTTTTCAAGTATTCTTGTGGACTTTCTTTGGCAATTTGTTTTGCCAATTTTCTTAAATTCGGAATACGAACCCCAATGATGTCATTTACATTTGGACATAATTTACTATGAAATTCTTGATATTTTTTATCTTGCAATTCAAATAATTTTTCTCTAATAGATTCCATTTCTTACTCCTGTGGTGGATTTAAAATAGCTTGTACCTCTTCATCTTGTTTTAATTCTTCTGAATCAATATATTCTTTTGCCCTTTTATCCTGTTTAATGGCTGCAAGCACTATCTCTTTATCATTTCTCAAACGTCTACTTGCATATTTCAAAATTAACCCTTTTTTAGTAACTGCCTGTAAAACGATATCTTTATCATCTCTTAGCTCTTTAGAAGAATAATATAAAATTTGTCCTTCTATCTTTAGCCCTGCTAGCATCAATTCTTTGTCACCTCGTAACTTATCGCTAGCATAACAAGCTGTCCACCCTATTCTCGATACAGAACTATATACAATTTCTCTATCTCCTTTTAATCTCGTGCTCACAAATTCTAATGCAATTGGATTTTGTTCTACTGCCGCCATTGCAATTTCCTTATCATCTTGCAACTCCTTAGAAGCAAAGTCTAATAATTTTCCATCTTTTTTTACTATATTTAACACATATTCTCGGTTATTGGCCTGTTCAAAATCAAACTCTTCCATTTTATCTCCTATGAACGAAAAGGTACTTGAAGTTTTTCAAGCACCATTCTTGTTTTTATTGATTTGTCATATAATACCAAGTTACAAGCATTGCAATAAGAGCAACTGTAACAATAATAATGATAGTAACAGCAACTGCTCTTCTATTGTCTTTTGGCTGTTGCTTCGATACTATATTCTGTAATTGGCTATTAATGTCATTAATATAATCTGTCGGAGTAGAATTAGCACCAACCCACTGTGTATTATCTTGATTTTGTGTCATTCCTGGTTCTTGTACATTTGTTACTTCACTAGTAATAGGTGTATCTTCATTTTCAATTGGCTGATTCGTTGCTAATACGCAATCTGTCAATCCCAATATAAAGAAAATAGTAACTGCTGTAATCAATGATATGATTTGCTTTTTCATAAATTTTATCCTCTCTACTTTTTAATTCTTACATATCCATTTTACACAAAAAAAGAACAAAAGTAAAGGATTTATTCTATAAAATTCATAAGCCATTTGTCTACTTTTTTAATAGAATCTATTTCTACACATTCTTTTATAGTATGTGCTCCCTGAATATTTGGAGAAATAATAGCAATTTGAAGATTTGGAATTTTTTGTTTAAAAAATCCCACTTCTACTGTAATATGAACTGATTTTAATTTTGGAAACTCTTTAAATTCCTCTATAGGGTGGGATTTTAACAATTCCTGAATAAGTGAACTATTAGGATTAGATTCAAAACCTGGTTGTGATCCTATAATAGTAAAGTCTAATTGAAATTGCTCACTATAACTTTTAAGGACTTGCAAGCATTCCTGTTCTTCTGATTCCTTTGAACTTCTCATTCCCACTTTGAATTTCTGCTCTTGCAAATTAACAACACCTAAATTAACAGATGTAGTCACTTCTTGATTCTCATTTCTATAAAACACTCCGTGTGGAAATTGTATTATTTTTTGTAAAAACTCTTTTGATTGTTGCGTATCAAGAACTTCTTCTTTTATATTGTTACATACTGATGTAACTTTAATTTTAGGATAGTTGGCTTGTAATTCTTTTTGCATGTCTTGACATAATTTTTTCATTTTTCTTTCTGTTAAATTAGTCATGATCTTTGCTTTAGCTTGTGAAGGAATTACATTAAATTTTGTTCCTCCTACAAAATCACTTATCTCTATATCTTCTATTTTCTCTAGCAATTTGGCTAATTCTATACTACTATTTCCACGTTTTTTATCGATTTCAAATCCTGAATGTCCCCCTTCCATTCCACTTAAAATAATGTTATATGTATTTTGTCTTCTTGGCTTACTAAATCTATTGTTCAGTTTTAAAATAATATCATAAAAACATGCACTTTCTATTAAAATGACAT
>CAJUSU010000001.1:0-103985 GCA_910589185.1 uncultured Clostridia bacterium | reverse complement strand
CTTCAAAACCATCTAAATTTAATAATTTCTTTCCTTCCAATTTACTTACATCAAAATTCATTGCACCTATCATAGAAGTTTCTTCTGTTGCAGTAAAAATTGCTTCTATATTACAGGGAATGTCACTATCTAAAATAGCCAATATCTGTGCTACACCTATTCCATTATCCGCTCCTAGAGTTGTTCCCTTTGCTTTTAAATATCCATTTTCTTCTATTACCTCAATAGCATCTTTAGCAAAGTCAATCACTTTTCCCTCTTCTCTTTCACACACCATATCTGTATGTACTTGTAAAATAATTGGCTCTTTGTGGGCAGTCTTTTTCTTAATTAATACATTATGATATTGATCCTGCTCATAAAACAAGTTTCTTTCTTCTGCAAATTGACACAAATATTCTGCAATTTGCTTTTCATTGCCTGACTCTCTTGGTATTTTCGCAATTTCTTTAAAGAATTGTATTGTATTTAATTCCATATTTATCTTTCGTCCTCCTCTATCTCTTTTCTTAAGTCTGGCATTGGACCTACGAAGCTACTAACATCTCCTCTCGGAATCCTTTTCTTTCCAATATTTTGCGTTCCATTTCGTTCTAATTTCATATCTTCTAAATGAATTTCTAAATTGTCTGTATGAATATAACTAACTGTTCCTGTTCCTTCATCTTCCATTTGTGTCACCATACACGTTTCATCTTGTTTAATCTTTTCTAAAATAGTATCTAATAACTCTTCATATTGCTGATAACTTGGTGTATCTCTTTTAGTATTATATGAAAAAACTTGGCATTTCCTCTCATCATCTTCTATTTTTCGTGGCATTAGTGGAATTTTAATAACATACGTTGGTGCTTCTATTAAATGGCGTTCTTCATCTCTTACAGTATAAATTCCATCTAAAATTGCTGGCAACTTTTGATTTGCTCCCAAATATCCACCTGCTGCTATTTTTTCATTTCCATTTGTCAAAGCATATAAGCTTGGTAAATTAGTACAGTCAATAACTACATTTAATTCTACGTTCTCCTCAGGATGTTGACTAGCATATTCCTGCAGCCCTAATATAGATGAAGCATATAAATTGCTACCCAATCCCTTATTCAACATATTCTCTCTTTGTTTTACAATAACTCCTGTAATAGAAAAGAATTTTGCATCTGGCTTTGGATAATATGGATCTGTTTCTTTTTCTGAAGTGTTTTCATGATATTTAATTGTAACAACTCCTTCCAATTCTCCACTTTGCATATCAAAAGCACCTAGCACTGGATAACATCTTAAGTTATATAGCATTTGATGAATATCTGGAATATGGATATATTCTTCGTTTCCTTGATATTCATCATAAAGTTGCGCCGCTTGCCTTACTAGATCTGTTTTTAAAGTTACTTCTGGATATTTTTCTTCTAAAAGTTGTAATACACTAAAGCTAATATGCCTGTTTCCAGTTTGCATATGATAATCTCTTGTCATTAGTTCACAAGCTTGTTGTAATGTTTCTAATAATTCTCTCTTCATAATCGTCATTCCCCTTTTATTTTTTATTTGATATACATCAAAAAAGGTTTGCAAAGTTACCTTCGCAAACCCATAAAAAATCTATCAATCATTTCTTATTTGTTTGAAAGCACCCCACAATTATTTTTTGTGACAGTCTAATACATATTTTGCATTAGCCCAACTGAAAAGTTACAGATTTTGCTTTTCAATTTCGGCAATTTTCCCTTTCTTACTTTTGCAATTATCTGCTAACAAAAGTAATACTCTTAAAAATTGCAACCTCTTTCAATATACATCATTTTTTATTGTAACATAATTTATATATTCTGTCAACCAATTATTGTTCTTCACTTCTCCTATATTGTAAAGCTCTTTCTCAAGTCTAAATTTGGATTTTGCTTTAAATCTTTTTCACATTTTAATAGATATTTATAAAATTCCTTTAAATATTTAGGATATCCCAACTTATCTAATACCTTATATCTTAGTGTTCTTTTATTCTTTAAATCTTCTTGTAATAAAATATCAGCTTTTGTATCTTTATATGCTTTTTTAAACACTGGCTTTATCTCTTCTAAATCCAAGGATTCGCAAGCCATATCCCACATATCAAACCCTAAATATTCTATAGCTAATAAACTAGCATCTGGAAAGCAACTTCCTCCTTGATAAATATGCTCTTCTTCTAAATCAACCTCTATATTTAATTCAACTTTTATTTTATACTTTGAAACCAACTTTCTAATACTTGCATTCTCATCTTCATCTTGAATTTCATTTAGTATCTTTTGTATCTGCTTTAATAAAAAGTCTGTATTAAACTTTTCCAAGTCCAAATCAGAATATATATAACAAATATCATTAAATAAGTCTTTAAAACTATTAATTTGCATATTATCATAAATTGAAAAAAGATCTTCTTCTTTTTCTATCATCTTATCTAATGCTAAATACAAATGAAAATATATTGTTTGAAAATAATATTTTTTTCCAACTTGGTATACTAATTTGCTCTCCAATATTTCTTCTATTTGATTTTCCTTAAAAACTTCTAATAGTTCCCTTTTAAACAAATAGTTTCTTCCCTCTTTAAAGGTATTATAAGCTAATTGTCCTAATTTCCCTATTACTACTTTATTCATGTTTTCATTATCTTCTATTATGCACTCTATATACTTTTGAAAGAAATCATGGCTATCCTTTGGAATTCTTTTTAATATGTTAATATAATTTGCTAATGCTTCTAAATCTTCAGTATATTCCATGAAACCTCTAATATAATTTTTGTCATAATTATCAAATAACTCTGTTAATTCCTTCACTAATCTCTTTTCTTTTATATTTTCCTCAAAAAACTCTTTTGCTTCTTCTTTTTCAATTGTATCATTAAATACTGCTTGAATTAATTCTTCTTTTTCTTGGTTAATTTTTTCTAATTCTTCCTGTCTTTTTCTTCGTCTTTTTTTAGTTTCTGTTTCTTCCTTTAAATCATATTGTATATCTATACTTTGGTCTTTCTTCTTTTTTCCTCTTGTATCACTCTGCAACCTTATATCTGTCACATCGTAAAACTCATTCATATAATCTTTGGTATATTTTAATTTAAATTTCTCAAATAAGCTTGGAATTGTCATATCTCTTAATTCATATATTTCATCATACATAGCATCTTCAATGAAAAACTCTGCATCTCCTAAAGTAAGGTTATATATGGCTGAAATTATTTTTGCCTTATTCTTATTATAAAATTCTTCATACTCATTTGGAAACTTCTCTTCAAAACCCTCTAATATGAATATTTGTCTACTAAATCGGATTGCCTGAAAAACATCTTCTATTGTCTTATCTATATCTATTTTGATATCTAGTCTTGCCTTTCTTACTTCATCAACTAATCTAGGAATACTAAATAAATCATCATAATCAAAATATTTTTCTTTCTCTAATTTTTTCAAGACTTCTACTATTCTTTTTTCCAAAAAATTTTTAAAATCTTCACTTGGATATCTATTATAAATATCTACACACATAATTAATTTATGTACATAGCATTCTTCTGATTCTGTATATCCATCAAATAAATCATCATTCAGAAAAATTAATGTGTCTAAGTCTCTCATAATTCTTTGTTTAACTTCATTCATTAATTCTATATGATTTGTAATATCATAATAAATCCCTTCCTGTTTTGTAATTTCTTGTTGATATTCTTCTAAAATATTCCATGAACCAGCTAAATACATAAGTATATTGATATATGGAGTTGATTGAATTATATTTTTCCCATATTCTCCAATATTTTCCATAAAATGTTTATAAATATATAATTCAATAGAAGAATTCTTAAATTTTACAAACACATCTTTTTTCGAATGCCATTCTTCTACATAAGTAGTAATTAATGTATTTTCTAGCTGTGCAATGTACTTTCCAAAATCCTTTTTTCTTGCTTCTGTTTTAGTATCATATTCAATATAATTTTCGTATAAAGTTTTAATATATTCTAATTCGATATATTGTTTATTTAATAGCAGTATTAGTATTGTTATTATTTGTGCTCCTTCTTGTTGTTTTTCAAAAATTTCTTTCCATAATTTATATGGTTGATTTAGATAATCTTTAAAATCCATTAAATAACTATCTGGCTCTATTTCTTTGTCACTAACATAATTAATATAATTTTCTATTAATCTTGGTCGGTAATTTTCGTTATATATAATCCATTCATAACCGTTGGCAATCTCATAAACAGCTAATTCTGGCAAAGTTGAATTTGCCAAATGTTTAAACAAAATTCGTGCTTTAAATAGATCTGAATAATCTTCTATATGTAAATTTAATTTATAGGCATCAAAAAATTCTTCTAATTCTGGATATTTAGCATATCCTTGTTCTAAAATATATTCCCTAGAAGTTAAAATTAAAATTTTATTTTTACTTTTACTAATCATCTCTATTATTTTTTTTAACTCATTTTCCGCTTCAGCATTCAAATTACCATCAAATCTACTTCCCCAAAAATCGTCTATAAAAAATAGTTGTGGACTTTCATTAAACAAGTTAGATATTCTAGATAATTTTGGATGATAAATGAATTCTAATTCTCGGTTTTGGTTCATTAGATATGCACATAGATTACGTGCTAAAGTGGATTTTCCTATCTCTGGTTCTCCACAAATTAATAAACATCTTTTTTCTTTAATAATGTTAAGTGCTTCTTTAAAATTATCGTGTTGTACATAAATTTGTGCAGATTGTTTGATATTTTCTAGTTCATTCTTCGTATAAGCATATACATCTGCATTTAAATTTTTCTTAACAAAATGATCTAATGTTCTCGTACTATTAATCCATAATTGATAATATTCATCTTCTACTTTCTTGTACTCTGGTTTTTCCAATAAACTATTTAATTTTTCACAACCAATAATGTCATTTTCTTGTAAATGACACCCTATAAATAATTCTTTTATTTTGTCTGCATTCACTACTGAAATAGGAGAAGAGGTAACAAGAATATATCTATCTGGTTTTAGTTTTTTTACCTTTTCTAACTCACTGCTTTTTAATTCATTCCATAAATTCTTGAAATCTTTACTTCTTTTAACTTGTACAATGGTTAAAAAATTCTTCTCTATATTTCTTAAATCTATT
Organism: uncultured Clostridia bacterium; assembly: GCA_910589185.1. Taxonomy (GTDB): domain Bacteria; phylum Bacillota; class Clostridia; order TANB77; family CAG-508; genus CAG-273. The sequence goes on along the minus strand of CAJUSU010000001.1, from coordinate 98,831 downwards.
CCTTTATCTTTTCCTTCCGAAAAAATCTCAAATTCTCTATCCTCTCGTATTTCTATTATATCTTTTGCAAAATATTCAAATGTCCTTGCATCTAATAGTTTATTGTAATCATAGTTTCTCATAATCTACTCCATATACTACATTCTTTATGATATCCCTTTTTTGATTTAGTATAGTATATTTTTACTTGATTGTCTAGCAAACAAAAACACATTTTTACATTTTAATTTTTCTTCGGACTATTCTATGTTATAATGTGTCTAATAATACACTAAAGGGGAATATTATGAGTAAAAAACGTAAAAATATAAAAACTACCAAAAAAGAAATTATCGATTATTGGATACGATTTGAAGATGAGTGTTATTTAAATTTTGACTGGGCTGAAGCTGATACTATATGTTGGCGATGTGGATATGAACGAAGACTACACCGTTGTCATATTATACCTGACTCTCTTGGAGGAAAAGATGAACCTAGCAATTTTGTTTTGCTATGCTCCGATTGCCACGAGCAAGCTCCTAATGTCGAGAGCTCCTCTTTTATGTGGGATTGGATAAAGTCATACCATGCACCTTTTTATAATACCTTTTGGGATAACCAAGCTTTAGAAGAATATGAAAGAATTTATCATAAAAGTTTTATACAAGAATTAGAAGAAAGAAATATTGTGACCTATCATGCATTTTTAAAATTTTGGAAACTAAAACCTGGAGGTACATCCTATCATTTTGGTCATCCTTATGGAAATCTTGCTACTTTAGTAGGAAAATATAAACTAAATCTAGATGCTTTTGATGCAAAATATCCAAATGGAAAATATGCCAGTGATAAATATGTTGCTCAAGAAAAAGATTTTGAATCTTTTTTATCTTCTTTTTGTGAACTTGCTGCTAAATATAATTTTTCTGTTTGGGAAGGTAGCACTCGTAATCCTCACTCATTATGTATGAATACTTTCTTTCCAAAAGTTCGTAAATATCATAGTATTTCCATTAAACAAAAAAAGATAATTATTTCATGTGCATTGGAGCAGAATGTAATCCTAATAATATACCAGTTAAATCTTTTGTTTTCAATCTTGGTAATTGTCATAAGGAAATTTTAGAGATAGTAGAAAATGAAATAAAAAGGTTCTTTGAATTGTATGGAACTCCTGAAAATAGCTACCCCTATTATTTCGTTGCAAATCCTTATTGGAGCAAGCATACACAATGATAGTTATGTCAAAACAAAAACAAGGTATATTCCAACCTTGTTTCTTACTTTTTATGCACTCTTTAACTCAAGCCTTAGCTTATCTGCTATCATTGCTATAAACTCACTGTTAGTAGGCTTTCCACGATTTGCTGATACAGTATATCCAAAGATATTCTCCACAGTATCTGCTTGTCCTCTTCCCCATGCTACTTCTATTGCATGGCGAATATCATGAAAACAAACTTTTTAGCTTTGCTTAAAGGTTGCAAAGGCAATAAATTTTGTACTTTCCAATCACTATTTATTGGTTTTACTCTAAAATGTTTCTTGGTTTGATTTTAAGAGATTTTTTATGAAATCTCAATAGGAAAGTTATCGAAAAAAATTTTTTCTATAATTATATTTTGTTTCCCATAGCTAATAATAATGTTTGTCCTAAGAGTCCTACTACTTGACTATAAAACCATTGCTGCTTATTAAAATGATTTCCTATTCTTTTAAAAAGTCCTGTATTTTTAGGAATATTTTTTGTTGCATTTATATTGTCTATATAATCCTTAACTTCTTCTAATATTTGCCTTAACTCCTCTTTATCTTCATTTCCCTTTTCCTCTATCTCCTTTTCTATTTGGCTTACAGAATTATCTATTGTAATATTTGAATCTGTGATATTCCCCATATTAAAAATACCTGTATTGTTTAAACTTCCTATGCTTACTGATGGCTTACTCAACTTCTCTATTTGTTCCATATACTTTTTCTCTCTTTCAAAATATGTTCTTCCTACATTAGTTAGTTCTGCATAGTAAACCGTATCATCTGCCCAATGAACATTTAATAAGCCATTATATTTTAATGTTCCTATAATTCCTCTCACTATTTTATCTGTTTTATCCTCTTCTAATTTTTCTCTTAATAATTCATCTAATTGTCCATTTTCCATTTCTCTTTTTATTAATTCTTCTAATAATTCCTTCGCATTATTTGGTAATTCTTCAAACAATTCTTTTCTCATTCCTTTCTTTTCAAAATATGATAAACCATCTGGACTTAATATAACTTCCCATCTAGATAAAGTCGAAAGATTGCAAGCTAAATATCCTAAACATTTTAATTTATGTATAGAGTCTTTTATACTAAAGTTCATATATTCTGGGAATTCACTATAATATCCTGAAATGTGTCTATTACTATTCTCATCATATTTTTCTAATATAATTAGTAATACTTCTTCTTCTAATTTTTGCAACAATTTTTTCTCCTATCATTTTCTTATATATTTTTTACTAACATTCTCCGCAATAAAAATTCCAACAATTATTTGACTTTTTATAATAATCTGTGTATAATAAGTATAGGAAATGGAGAAACCACAAACGTGGTTCACCAAGTTATTGTTTTGACACATCTAACTCGGGAAAGTTTACAGATGTGTCTGTTTTTTTGGTTTATTTGCTCTTACGAAGTAATACTACAAGTGCTATTATCGAAGAAAGAGCTATGATAGTTATTCCTATTAAAGCATAAAATAATATGTATATCATTGCTAATAAATATCCAGTATCTATCATAAGCCTCACCTCCTTGTTGGAGGCAAACCACATCTGCTTATTCTCATTTCCTATGATAATTAGTATAGTATATTTTTACTTGTTTGTCTAGTATTTATGAACAAATTTTTGTATTGTTTTTCATACACTCTTTTTATACGAAAACAAATATCATTTGACATATAAAAATAAATGTGCTATTATATAGTTACAATAAACAAATTACTTTGAGTTCGGAATAAGTCATTTGTTTTGAGTATGTGTAACCGTAAACAATACACATACTATTTTTTTGCTCAAAAATAAACAAGATAGCCCCGTAAAGACTATCCTGCTTTGACATTATGTATTACTACATTTTTCTTCTGTTTTACTTTGCTGTTCCTTTGCTTTCATAGTTTCTTCTTTTTCTTTCAAAAGCATCTCTACTAATCGCAAAATCAGTTCGGAATTCGTCATTTGTATCTTCCCCCTTTCCGTCTTTAAGTAAAAGACTTACCTTTCTGACAGTGAAAAGGTTAATATATACTATACAACATATTATTCCATTATACAAGCAAACAAAACAAATTTTTTATATTTTATTAAATACTATAAACTAAAATTCATATACGAATTATCAATATTGTCTTGGTTAATTCCAATATATAATAATGTTACTGATGGTGATGAGTGATTAAATATTTCTTGTAATATGGCAATGTCTTTGTTTTATTGATAATGCCAGTATCCAAATGTTTTTCTCATAGTATGTGTTCCTATTTTAGTCTACGTGTTTGTTCATAGCTTTTCATGCTTTTTTTAGACAGATTGTTATAATCACAATAGTTCATAAAGTCGTCTATCTCATAGTCAATTTTCTCCATATAAAAAACTCCCCTTCTTTACTGATTAACATTTCAAAATGCTTAACCAATAAATCTTGGAAGTTTATTGTCTTATAAAGTTTTCATTTACTGCCTTAATTGCTGATTTTTCACGTTGTTTATGACTATTTTTATATAGTTTATAGCCTTATCCTCATTTAGTTACACTTGCCAGTTTACTATGCACTGCAATGCTTTCGGTCACTTCTCATTAATTCTTATGCACTCTTAAGTTCAAGCCTTAGCTTGTCAGCTATCATTGCTATAAACTCACTGTTGGTAGGCTTTCCACGATTTGCTGATACAGTATATCCAAAGATATTCTCCACAGTATCTGCTTGTCCTCTTCCCCATGCTACTTCTATTGCATGGCGAATAGCTCTTTCTACTCTACTTGGTGTTGTATGATATTTTCCTGCTATTTCAGGATATAACTGTTTTGTAATTTGGTTAATTACATCAGTATCTCTAATTACCATCATAATGGCTTCTCTCAAGTATTGGTATCCTTTTATATGGGCAGGTACTCCAACTTCGTGAATAATATTTGTAACTAATGCTTCTAAGTTTTCTTGGTCCTTTTTCCTTTCTGGTGCTATATCAATATATTGATTTTTAATTTCACGAGTAATAAAATTTTTGAATTGTGCTGGCTGATAATTCTTAAGTTCCTTCATTCTTTTCACTAACACATTGATGTCAAATGGTTTTACAATATAATATTGTGCTCCTAGTGCAATTGCTTTCTGCGTAATTTTATCTTGTCCTACTGCTGATAGAATAATAGATAACGGTCTTTTTTCCATATCTGTATCTGCTATCTTCTCCAAAACTCCTAATCCATCTAAATGTGGCATAATCATATCTAATAAAATGATATCTGGTTGTAATTCAAGAACCATGTTATATGCTTCATTACCATCTCTCGCAATTCCTATAATTTCCATTTCCTCTTCTTGCTCTAAATAACTTGACAATGTGGCTGTAAAATCATTATTATCATCTGCTACCAATATTGTAATCTTTTCACTCACGGTTTCTTCCCCCTATTTTCTTCAAAATTTTGCAAAGAAGATTTTTAAAATTCCATTTTTTGGAAATTTGAAACCTCACTTTCACTTTCGAAATTATATTATGCTTTATTACAATTTGCAAGTATTTTTGGAAATATTTTCCATTTTGTTGTAAAAGTGTTAATTTTTATGCATTTTCTTGTATTTTCTTTTGAATATACTTTTCTTGTAAAACTTCCATTTTTTGTATACAAAACTGCTTTTCTTCTATTTCATGTAAGAATTTGCTTTTTTTATCTATTACAATTTCAAGAATAACATAAGGCTCTTTGTCAAAATTCGTTTCTAAAATAGAAATATCATTTTTTCTGCAATAATATTGCAAATAAGCTAAATTTTGATAAGATACTGGCAGCTTTATTACCTCACCTTTTTCTAAACTTATCCAGTTTGCCTTTTGCATTGGTTCTGCAGTCGCTTGCGAGTAGGCTCTTACCAATCCACCTGTGCCAAGTAGTACTCCTCCAAAATATCTTGTAACTACTATTAAAACATTAACAGCTTCATTTTTATTTAACAACTGTAACATTGGAGCTCCTGCTGTACCACTTGGTTCGCCATCATCGCTAGCTCTTTCTATCACATGATTTTCTTCTATCACACGATAAGCAAAACAATGATGTCTTGCATCATGATATTTTTTGCGAATTTCCTCAATCTTGGCTTCTGCTTCTTGCACATTTCCTACATAAAAGAGATTTCCTATAAATTTCGATTTTTTTTCTACTATTTCTACTGATACTTCTTTTTCAATTGTCTTCATCTTGATATCCTCCTGCCACAAATCCTGTTGAATAAGCTATTTGTAAATTAAATCCACCTGTATAAGCATCTACATCAATAATTTCACCAGCAAAATATAGTCCTTTGATTAATTTAGACTCCATTGTTTTAGGATTAATCTCACGTATTGCAATTCCACCTGAAGTAATAATTGCTTCTTCAATTGGTCTAAACCCCTTTAATATGATTTCAAAATTTTTGAATAACTTTACTAATCTTTTTCTTTCTACTTTCGTAATAGAATTCACTTTTTTATTTCTATCAATACCTGATAATTCTATCATTGGTTCTATCATCTTATTTGGTAATAATCCATTTAAACTATTTCTAAATTCCTTATTTTTTTCTTGCTCAAAGTCTCTTAAGACTCTCTCTTCTAGCTTTTCTTCTGTCAAAGCTGGTTTTAAATCAATGCAAAGCTTTACTTTATCTTTTTCTAATAATTCTTGTATTTTTGGATAACGAAGTAAATGTGCTGAACCACTTAAAATAACTGGTCCAGAAACTCCCCAATGAGTAAATAGCATTTCTCCAAAATCTTCATAAACTACCTTATTTCTCTCAGTATCCTTGATTTGAATCGCTATATTTCTCAAACTAAGTCCTTGTAATTGTTTGCACAATGCTAATGATGTCTTGTTCACTGTCAATGGAATTAAAGAAGGTTGTAACTTAGTTACAGTATGTCCTAACTTTTCGGCCAATTTATATCCATCTCCTGTTGAACCTGTCACTGGATAGCTTTTTCCACCAGTTGCTAAAATCACTTTATCTGCAAAATAGCTTTCCTCTTGCCCATGAAAAAGGCATCGCACACCAATTGCTTTGCCTTTATCTACTAGAATTTCTTCTACCTTTCTATCCGTTTGAATTTGTACCTTTTGTTTCTTTAATATCCTCTCAAAAGCCTCTAAAACATCTTTTGCTTGGTCAGTTACTGGAAAAATACGATGTCCTCTTTCTTCTTTCACTTCTACACCTTGTTGTTTTAGAATTTGAATAATATCTTGATTCGTAAACCTCTGAAATGAGCTATACAAAAACATTCCATTTCCTGGTATATTAGAAATAAACTCTTCCATAGGAAAAGAACTGGTAATATTACATCTACCCTTACCAGTAATTAATAACTTCTTTCCGAATAGAATTCATTTTTTCTAAAATTGTGACCTGGTCTCCCTTTTTACTAGCACTATATGCTGCTAATATTCCAGCAGGTCCACCACCAATTACAACTGTTTTCATGTTTTCCTTTCTAACTTTTATCTAATTAATATAATGTATACTAACTAATTTATAATATATTTTGTACTGCATGTAGCACTCCTAATTTTCCATATGGATAAGTTAGTCCACCTTGCATAAAGGCAACATATGGTTCTCGAATAGGGGCATCACAAGAAAGCTCAATAGAAGAACCTTGCGTAAAAGCTCCTGCTGCCATAATGACTTTGTCAGTATATCCTGGCATATCCCATGGTTCCGGAATCGCATTACTATCAATAGGAGAACCCATTTGAATTCCTTGACAATAAGCAATTAATTTTTCAGGATTTCCAAATTCAATTGTCTGTACAATGTCTGATCTTTTTTCGTTATATCTTGGATGTGGTTTATATCCTAAATTCTCTAATAATTTACTAGCAAATATTGCTGTTTTTAAACTACTTGCTACAACACTTGGAGCAAAGAAAAGTCCTTGCAAAATTTGCTTATTAATTCCTAATGTAGGTCCCACTTCTTTTCCAAGTCCTGGTGCTGTCAATCTCTCTGCTGCTAATGCCACTAACTCTTTCTTTCCTGCAATATAGGCTCCATTTGGTGCCAAACCTCCGCCTAAATTTTTAATTAAAGACCCTACCATAACATCTGCACCAATTTGAGTTGGTTCTATTTTATCAACAAATTCTCCATAACAATTATCCACCATGATAATGACTTCATCATTTACCTCACGAATCACTTGAATAGCCTTTTTCATTTTATCTAGCGCTATACTGTCTCTTAAACTATATCCTCTTGAACGTTGAATCTCAATTAGCTTTACATCTTTTTTACTCATTCGATTTCGAATTGCTTCATAGTCAAAGTCATTTGCTATTAAATCAATTTGCTCATATTTTACACCATAAGCTTGAAGAGAACTTGGATTTGGCACAATTCCAATTACTTCATCTAATGTATCATATGGCTTTCCACAAATACTAATCATAGTATCATTTGGACGTAAAAAGGCAAATAAAGCAACTGTTAAAGCATGAGTACCTGAAATAAACTGACTTCTTACTAAACTATCTTCTGTATGTAAAACCTCTGCAAAAATTTTTTCAATAGTGTCTCTTCCTACATCCGAATAGCCATACCCTGTGGTACTATTAAAATGAATATCTGAAACATGATACTTTTGAAATGCCTGTAATACTCGTAAACTATGATATTCGCAAAGTTCATCTATTTCTTTCAATTCCTTTTGTACTTCAGCTTCTGCTTTTCTTCCTAGCTCTATTACATCTTCACTTAGTTCCATTTTTCTACCTTTCTTTAAACAATTTAAAATTACACATCTTCTTCTGAAACATCAGCACTATATCTTGCACCACCATGCCAATTACGAATTTGATAGTATTTTCCGATAAAACTTGGTTGTGTCCATTCTAACTCATATACTGGCTCCTGAATAATTTTTTTCTCATTTTGCTCAATAACTCCCCACTTACCATCTTGCTTAATTCCTGCAAATCCATATTCATTAAAATCAGTCACCATTTCATACTCACTTTGAATCACAACATTTCCATTTTTATCAACAAATCCCCACTTATCATTTATTTTTTTTGCAAATAATTGATTGTTTGGAAATACATCTTTTGCGTCTAATTTATTACCGGAAAAGTCGTAATAAGCAAACTCCTTATCTGATGCCAATAAGATATAATCCCTTCCTGTTATAATGCTGGCATTTTCCTGACTAGCAATTTTATGCATATTGCTACTGTATAAATCTATCGTTTTACTCTCTATTTTCTCAGCTTGTATAATCTTAGTATCATTTAAACGGAAAATACTTGTATAAGCTAAATCAACAACAGACTTTCCAGTAATATCAATAACTCCATTTTTTCCATCTTTTGCTACTATAAAATAATCTCCTGACAAATACTCAATATAACTATAGTTATTGTCAATAACTATTTTTCCCTCACTGTCTATTACATTATAAATATCATTTTGGTCAACCGTAATAAAATAATTTGGATTTGTAGTAGCTGTTTTGCTAACAATTTCTTTACTTTCAATAGAGGCTCCTAATAAATCAAATAAATATGTATTATTTCCTTTCCTAGCAGCAATATACATTCCACCAAATGTGATAGTATCATACTCTGCATTAACAATAGTCTCTCCCTTTTTTGATACAACACCCTGTTTTCCATTTCTTTGTATGACAAAAACATCATTTAAAGAACTATACTGAATATCTTCATACTCATAATTTAAAATTACTTTTGTCTTCTTTAATAGCCCTGCTTGTCCTTCTCTAAAAGCAATAAAATATAAATCTCTTTCATTTGCAATTTCTGTTATTCTTTCAAGTTCTGTATATTCTGTTTTTAAAATTACTTTTCCACGATAATTAATATATCCATATCGATAACCATTTTCTGTTTTTTTACTTACAATAAAACCTGTTGTCTTATTTTTTGTTTTCTCATTATAGTAATTATCTGAAGTAATCGTTTCATATTCTGGCTTAATAATTTCTTTTCCTTTTAAATTAATAGCTCCAAACTTTCCTTCAAACTTAACTGCAAAGGTACCTTCTTTATAATTAATACTATTAATTTCTTCATAAATTGGCTCTGTAATTTGTTTACCTTCTAAAGTAATCAATCCATATTTTCCATTTTTGCGATAAATTAAAGTGCTTTTCTCATAAGGAGTTGTTTCAATATTTGTTTCTACTGAAATCGTTTCGATTTTATCATATTCACTAAATAATTGCTCACCTTTATCATTAAATGCCTTTGTATCATATTCTTTTGCTTCTTTATCATACTCGCCGATACAAATGAAAACTGGTTTAGATGGATTTGGAATTTGTATTCCATTGTAAGTTGGCTCTACTACAATTTTTCCTGTTTTATCAATTACTCCATATTTGTTGTCTTGTTCCAAAGTCACATAATTAATTTCTTTGATTTCCTCTATTTCATACGCAAATTGCATTTCATTTACAGCCAAAACTACCGTTACTGCAATAATGATTACAATAATACCTAGTATAACCCATTTCATCTTTCCCTTCACTTATGCCACCTAAACCTTTCTACATTTTATTTTTCTTTCTCTTCTTTTTCTGGAACTGCTGGTTGATTCTTACATACTTTTACCCACTTAATACGCCTATCTTCTATATGTTCAATCTTATAAGTTAGTTTTTCATCTTCTATAACAGGGTGCTCTTGCTCTTCTGGTAGCCTTCCTAATTGTTCTATTAAATATCCTGATAAAGTCTCATAATCTCCGTCTGGTAATTCAATGTCTAAAATCTTTTTCACTTCATAAAGTGAAACACTGCCTTCCATAAGATAAGTATTCTCATCTAATTTTTTATATTCAAACTCTTCCTCATCATATTCATCAAAGATATTTCCAACTAGTTCTTCTAAAATATCTTCCATTGTTAGTAATCCTGCTGTTCCACCATACTCATCAACTACAATTGCCATTTGCATCTTATTGCTCTGCAATTCTTTAAAAATTTCATCAATTGGTTTTGACTCTGGTACAAAATATGCCTCTTTTAAAATATCTGCTATCTTAAATTGTTGTTGGGTACTTACTAACTTTAAGATATCTTTTAGGTATAAAATTCCTTTGATATCATCAATCGTTTCTTCATAAACCGGAATTCTGCTATACTTATAATCATCAATCTTATTTAAAAGTTCATATATGTTCTCATTAATTTCAATAGCAAATACATCTTTTCTATGCATCATAATTTCTGATGCTATAATATCATTTAAAGCAAAAACATTATTAATGATTTCCTTTTCCGTCTCTTCAATAACTCCTTTTTCTTCTCCTTGATCAACCATCATTTTGATTTCTTCCTCTGTTACTGTTTCTTCTTCCTGTTCTCCTACTCCAAATAATTTTGAAATTAAATTAGTAGACCATGTTAGAAGTTTTACAAAAGGTGCTGTTACAATAGAAATTGACCTAATCACACCAATAGTTGCATAAGAGATTTTTTCATAGTATTTCATTGCTAATCGTTTTGGTACTAGCTCTCCAAAGACTAATGTAAAAAAAGATAAAATCATGGTAATAATGATAATAGAAATATTTCTCCAAACTCCAATACTTAAAAATGGCATAGCATTATTTAGAATTGGTGCTAATTTATCTGCAAAAGCATCTGATGCAAATGCACTAGATAAAAAGCCGGCTAGAGTAATTCCAATTTGAATAGTTGCTAAAAATTTGCTTGGATTTCTTAACATTCTCTGAATTTGTTTTGCTCTTTTATTTCCCTCTTTAGCTTGTTTTTCAATTTTAGCATCATTTAAAGAAATAAAAGCAATTTCAGTCGCTGCAAAATAAGCATTTAATAAAATTAAAATGATTAAAAATAGTATTTGTGAAAACATAAATTTTCCTTTCTTATCCTATGTTTTTTATCGATATTATTATATGCTACAAACCACCCAGAAGTCAATACTTTGCAGTAATTCTAGCATTTTTAAAAATTGTTCTATTGGATATACAATTTTTATATTTCTAAAATCCTGTTTTAGGTAACTTTTTAACTTCTTTTTTAGGTATCGTTGGCATTTTTTTATTCTTAACTATTATGTTTGTAGTTTTCTCAGCTTGAACAGAAATATTCATGTTTTCTCCAATTTCATATCCTTCTTTTGTTATAATCTCTCTTAATTCATAGTCTCCTATTCTTAAATTTTCTATGTAAATCTTTCCTTCCCTATCAGTAGTATAAGTTCCAATTACCTTTTCTAATTCTTTACTGTATAGCTCAAAAACTACATCACTTAATGCTATTTTATGATTTTCTTTATCCACTTTATAAATTTGCAAACTCCCCTTTTTCTTTTCGTTTTTTATTTCTTGAATAGTAGTTTGATTATATTCGATTTCTACATTTACTGCTTCTATTTTCACTGTGTAGTCTTCGTTTGTCTTCTTTTCTTTTAATAGATATTTTCCTACTGTTAAGTCTTGTAAAAGAATTTCCCCTTGCTCATTGGTGATGCCAGTTTGAACAACATTTCCATCTACATCTAGTAAATCAAAACTAACACCTGCAATTGGTTTAGCAGTTTCTTTATCTGTTTTAATAACTTTTAGGCTTCCTTTTTGATAGCTATTAGTAATCGTTTTGGTTGTAATTTTATCATACTCAACTGCAATAGGAATTTTCTCTGGATTTAAAGTTAAATCTTCTCTTGTTGCAATTTCTCTAATATAGTAATTGCCAGGATACAAATTCTCAAAAAATACCATTCCTTTTTCATCTGTAGTAGCAATTCCAACAGATTCATCTTTTTCATTAAATAATTCAAAAGTCACTCCTGCAATTGGCTCTCTAGTTTCTTCATTTATTTTCTGAATTTGTAACTCTCCTGTATTAAGATTTACAATTAATTTTGCATCCTTTGAAAAGTCCCCATAATTGCCATAGGTAAGAGCATAATCCTGTGTATCCTTTACAGTCGTGACTCCATAAAAAACAGGGTAAGTCTTGCATTTTGCATTAATTGTCATTTTCAATTCTGTTTTCTTATTTATTTGCGTCTTTGGTATCATAATTCTAAAGTTTTCGTTTATCTTAAATTTTGTTTTTGCTTTTCCTGAACTATCTGCAACAAATATACCTCCCTTATCTTTGCTTTCTATTTTTACTTCATATTGGCTCACATCAACCTCAGCTGTTACAGTATAGGTTTGATAATAGTACTCTCCTTCCTTTTCAAAATCTCCTTTCTTAGCAATACGCAATCTAACATCTTCTGGATTTTGTCCTCCTGATTTTCCTATCTTATATAACCTTTCTATAGCATTGACAATTCTTTTTCCTTTATCTGTAGTGCCTCTATATAAAGTCATACTTCTATTTAGCATTACACAGTAAATCGCTTGTTTTGTCACAAAATAGGCCTCTTCATTAGTATTTACTCCCATTTCCTTTGGTGTTTTATAAGGGTATCCATTAACAATAGTTCTCCATACTTCTGTATAATTTACTCCTGGTTGCACTGCGTCTAGTATTAATTTATCTACATTTACTCGATAATTTCCTGCTTCTTCCACGCCATCTTTTCCATTACTAATGCAATACGCTGGAAAATCTCCTTCTGGGCTTCTATAATAAACATAGTTGGCTTCAATAGGATACCATCTGCCATCATCAAAAAACTCTACTTCTGTATTAATGGCTCCTCCTTTTTTAATATTAGCATACTCCACTTCCATTGCTCCAAATACAATGCTTTGAAATACAGAAATAAACATTACTGTTAGTATTAATATACTGATTACTTTTTTCACTTAAATTCTCTCCTTTTTCGCTTTGATTTTTCTCTCTAAAATATCTCCTTTGTTTCTGATACTTGTACTGCTTGTATACATCTTCTGTATTCTCTTCGGTTTTCTTCACATGTAATTAATGTAATTCTATTGTCCTTTGTATCTTTCAGATAACTCCAGTCTGTTTCTAAAATGATTTTATTGGTTTGCACTTGATAAACTTTTTTTCCTTGTTTCGTGCAATAAATAATTTCATCTCCTAAATTTAGAGTTTTAATCTTTTGGAAAAAGTTACACTGATACCCTCTGTTATGTCCTGCTAGGCATACATTTCCATTCCATTGATTTGTATCTTCAAAATGACCTACTGCCCTTAATAAAACATCTCCAGTAGTTCCTTCTTCTATATGGGCATTTAAATTTAACTTCGGAATTTGAAGTCTCCATTGATTAGATAAATTAGCTTGTACAATTTGTCTTTGTGTTTGACTTTCGATTGGAATTTTTTGAGAATAAACCATATTCGAATTTAAGTTATTGTTCGAAATAATCGCTAAAGAAATGTTTGAATAAATCAAATATAAAATCATTAAAATAGAAATTGTCAGCAGAAGACTTAAGGTGTCTAAGTTCTTTTTTGTATAACTCATTACATACCTCATACCTGCCTTTCTGTGAACTAAAAATATAAAATTGCAATTTTAAATTATTCTTATTCTACTACCCTATTTAACATTTGTAAAGAAAAATCGGTCGACCTTTTGTGACAAAGTTCGACCAATCTAAAAATTTTGATTCCATTCTTATAACTAACTTATATTAGTATCAAAATAAAACTCTACTCCATTAGGCTTATTTTCTACACCATAAGCATTCTTATAATTATTCTGAATTGCCTTTACTAAAGACAATCCTATTCCACTTCCGCCATCTTCTCTATTTCTAGAACTATCTACTTTATAAAATCTCCCCCAAATCCTATCCAATTCTTCTTCTGCAATTTGATTGCCAGTATTAAATACAGATACTCTTGCCTTTTCCCCTTGCAATTTAATACTAATTCGTATTTGTTTTTTGCCTTCTTTTTCTTCTGTGTGCTTAATCGCATTTGTAAAATAATTTGTAATAATTTGCTCTATGTAAAAGTCATCTGCTTTGACATAGATAGGCTCTTTTGCATCAAATAACACCTCGATACTTTTCTCCTCTAGCATTACATGGCAATTTTGAATAACTCCTTGAATTAACTCTACTAGGTCAAATTCCTTATCATGAAATTCCCTTTTTCCATATTCTAATTTCATTAATTCTAATAATTGTTTTACCAGATTGTCCATTTTATTTGTCTCATCTAAAATAACCTCTGCATAGAATTTTTTAGATTCCTCATCACTATTGACATTTTCTACCAAGCCTTCTGCATATCCTTGAATTAGAGCAATTGGCGTTTTTAATTCATGTGATACATCTGAAATAAATTGTTTACGCATTTCATCAATTTTAGATTTTTCTTCAATGTCTTTTTCTAGTTCTTTATTATTATCTCTTAATTGTTTGATAGTTCCTTCTAGCTTATCAGACATAGTGTTAATATTTCGTCCTAATTCATTAATTTCATCACTTGAATCTTTAATACGATATTTCTTAGAAAAGTCTAGTTTAGACATCTTTTTGGTGATATCATTTAATTCCAAAATCGGTTCTGTAAATTTACGAGAAATGATAGAAACTGCAAGTGCTGCCATGATAATAGTCAAAAGTCCAATTAACATCAAAACTTTATTCGAAATATTAACACTTTCTTCTATTGGTGCAACTGGAATTCTAATAAACAAACTATAGCCATTTACCAAATTTCCTGTTAGTAAAATATAGGTTAAATTTGAAGTTTTATCATTTACTCTACAAATTTGCATGTTCTCATCTTTATAAAGAATAGCACTCTCTTCTTGCTCTTTTAATTGATTACTACTTTGAATTCGATTTAAAGAAGACAAAAAATCTCTGTCTGTTGTGAATAATATTAAATCCGTATCTGTTTTAATCAAAATATCAAAATTATTGATAAACGCACTTCTTCGAAGTTCATTCTCTAGATTGGTATTTAAATTTGGTGAAGCATAATAGTTGTCAATTTTATGATATAATTTTTTTACTGTATTGGTTTTAGAGTAAACATAGAAGTTCTCCAATACAATACTATTAATTAATATTAAACAAAGCACTAAAAAGATAATCACAGCACACAGTACTGCGAATAATCGAAATCGAACTGATTTGAATTTATCTTTTAGCTTTTCCATTTCTATTTTTCCTTTACTTCAAATTTGTAACCTACTCCACGCATTGTTTCAATGTATTTTCCTTTTTTGCCTAGTTTATGACGTATCTTTTTTATAT
The DNA here is from genome assembly GCA_910589185.1 of uncultured Clostridia bacterium. Taxonomy (GTDB): domain Bacteria; phylum Bacillota; class Clostridia; order TANB77; family CAG-508; genus CAG-273. The sequence continues at coordinate 83,408 of CAJUSU010000001.1, read as the reverse complement.
GACTGTCTATGGTTCTAGAATCTCCATAGTAGTCATAGTTCCATACATTATTTAAAATTTTATCCCTTGATAGAGCAATCCCTTGGTTATCAATTAAATATTTTAATAATTCGTATTCTCTTAAACTCATCTCAATTTGCTTATTGTCTACTTTTACTGTTCTTCCCTCTGGGTCTATGGTAATTCCACCAAAATCCTTAATTTCTGTTTTTTCTCCCATAGTTCTCTTTAAAATAGCTTCCACTCTTGCCACTAAAATCTTAGGACTAAACGGCTTTGAAATATATTCATCTACTCCTAACTCAAAACCAAATAATTCATCTTGTTCTTCTCCTCTTGCAGTAAGCATCATAATTGGTACTTTAGAATTTTGCCTAATTTGGCGAAGAACTGACCAACCATCTAATTTCGGCATCATAACATCTAATAGTATTAAGTTAATTTGACTCTGGTTCTCTTCAAATACTTTAAGTGCTTCTTCTCCATCTCCTGCTTCTAAAATGCTATATCCTTTTTGTGCTAAGAAGTCTTTAATTAATTTTCTCATTCTAGATTCATCATCTACTACTAAAACAGTAATATTATTCATAGCTCTTCTTAATCCTTTCCTTGTAATTACCCATTACTATTTTACAGTTTTTTTATGTCCTAAATGTGAACAATTCCTAACTATTTTGAGCAATCAATGCCTTGATTTTTATCCCTTGTTCTGAAAACATTTTCTCATGTTCTGTTTCTATATTTTCCCAAAAGTTTGGTTCTTGATGTAAATCCCTAGTGACTTTTTCTATCTTAAATTCTGCCTGTTCAAAATATCCAATACTTTCCTCAAACAAATTGTCATCATCTGTTTTAAAATAAATACTTCCATCTCTTTTCAAAATTTGTTTATACTTCTCTAGCTGTCTTGTATGTGTTAACCTTTTTTTATGATGCTTTCCTCTTGGCCAAGGATTACAAAAATTGACATAAATTCTATCAACGCTATCTTCTTCACTCAATATGAGTAAAATACGTTCAATGTCAAATCTAGTTAATAACACATTATCTATTTCTTTATTTTGTTCTTGATAGACTTCTTCTATTTTTCTTTTGGCTAACCCCAACATTGGGTCAACTAAATCTATGCCTATATAGTTATTCTCTGGGTGTTTACACGCTATTTGCGAAATGAAACCTCCTTTGCCGCACCCCAGTTCAATATAGAGTGGTTGGTTTGGTCTTATAAATTCTTGTCTCCATCTTCCCTTTAATTCTTCTGCATTTTCTCTATAAAATCTACTTTCTTCTAGCTCTTTTCTTGCCCATGGTTTATATCTAATTCTCATTTTTTCTCCTGCCTTTTCTTTTATGCTAAAGCTTTATATAAACGTATTTTAGCATATTTTCCAACAATTAGCAAGGCTCCTGTAAACGCAAAACACACATTACTACTAGCAATGTGTGTTTCTTTTTCTAGGTAAAAAATATTCTAATCTTCTACTTTTTGAAATTGATCTTTTGGTGCCCCACATAGTGGGCAAGTCCAATCCTCTGGTAAGTCTTCCCATTTTACACCTTGTTCTTCTTCATCATATACATATCCACATAATAAACAAACATATTTATTCATTGTATGAAACCTCCTTATTTCTATTCATTTTCTTTATTGTATACCTCTTTTGATATTTTATTCCTTAATTTCCAAAATATCTTTTTAATAATCCGTCAAATCCTCTTCCATGACGTGCCTCATCTTTGCACATTTCATGTACTGTATCATGAATAGCATCATATCCAAGCTCTTTTGCTCTTGTAGCAAGCATTTTTTTACCATCACAAGCTCCATGTTCTGCCATTGCTCTTAAACTAACATTCTTTTTCGTATCTGGGTAAACTACTTCTCCTAATAGTTCTGCAAATTTAGCTGCATGTTCTGCTTCTTCCCATGCATATCTCTTAAACGCTTCTGCTATTTCAGGGTATCCATCTCTATCTGCTTGACGACTCATTGCAATGTACATTCCTACTTCTGTACATTCTCCCATGAAATTATCTTTTAATCCTTTTACTACTTCTTCATCTAAACCTTGTGCAACACCTATTCTATGCTCATCTGAATAACTTTTTTCTTCTGCTTCGTTTCTTAATTCAAATTTATCTTGGCTTGCTCCACATTGTGGGCATTTTTCTGGTGCCTCTTCTCCAAAGTGGACATAACCACATACTTTACATACATATGCTTTCATATTTTTTCCTCCTTCAATTACTATATTCTATTTTTAAATCGTCTTTATTTTAATTGATTTGGAATAAAATTGCAACTAGTTTTGAAAATTTATTTTTTGCTGATATTCGTCATTAGAAATTCTCTCATACTGTTTAAATTTGAAATAATTTTCATTTTTCAGTCGCCTGTTCTACTTCACATAAAGTAGCGGACGAAAGGAAACGTGATCATGGTTATTGGACGTATCATCGGCCAGGCGACTAGCTGTATAATTGATGTCGTCGTCATAAAAGCCTCCTCTAATAGCACAAGGATTGTTTGCGTAGGTACAGGTCTCTGTCGTCCATTCAAGTGTATTAGAAGCCATATCATAAATATTGCATCTTTTGTCTGTTGTAGTACCTGTATTGACTAGGCTACTACTAAAAACAGATCCAACTTCTTTAGAATAATCATGATCTCTTGAATAAGCTTGAATAAACACAATAGCTGTATCCCATGCATAGCTATTTACTAAATCACTTTCAAAACTATTACTGTTATACATTTCTCTTGCTTTTGTAGCTGCATCTGGTTGTGTAATATTATTCCATACTGCCGCTAATTTTGATTTTACTTTATTATCGCTTCCTTCGCTCGCCTCATATCTTGCTAAATAATACCCACCATTTGATTTAGATTTTGTTTTAAATTCTTCAATATTCTTTGCTTTAGTATTACCATAAGTAGTAGAAGTAGAAACTTCTTCTATATATTCATATCCTCCACCATTTACTTCTACCCATTCATCTGTTAATCCTGTTCCATCTGCAATAGTTTGCTTAATGGCTCCTGTTCCTCCTGAAATCTTTCCAGTATCTGAATTTAATGTAATGTCAAATGTATATCTTGCAAGTTGAATAGTTGTAAAACTTCCATCTTTATTTTTTACATTTCCTACTGGTATCCATACAAATTGATTTCCTTCTTCATCTTCTATAACAATTCCGTCTTGCACAGTTGGCTTTTTATCTCCAGTATAAGTATATTCTACACCGTCTTGTCCATCTGGTACAACCTTAAATCCTTCTGGAATGGTAATTGGATTTCCTAAACTGTCTTTAGCAGGCGTATTTTTATCTACTTTTGTTGTAATCGTGGATACATCCACTTTATTACTATCTGTGCTATTTCCGTCTAAATATTGGTTAATCACATTATCTAGATTATTAAAGTATTCTTGCTCATCTTTGATTGCTTGGTCTGTTTTATCTTTAGCTTCTTGTGCTTTTTTAAAGATACTATTATCTCCCATTGTATACATAATCGTTATTCCCGCTAATATTAATAGCACTACTATTGTTACTACTAATGCCACAAGCGTGATACCCGATTGCTTTTTATTGAACTTTTCTTCCATGTTTCCTATTTCCTCCATTTTCTTTAGTATTTCCCTTCTTAACAATTTTATGTATCAATTTTCAAAGCGCCTTCGATATTTGTATATAATATATTTATATATATCTTATCAATGTGTGTCGTAAAATGTCAATATTTTTTTGAAATATGTTTTTGTTTGTTAAATAAAAAATACTTGAAATTTTTTTATTTTTTATACAAATTTGTCAGAATTTGTGATATACTGTCTTCACAAATGATAACAAATTCGGAGGTAATATTATGAATTTTAACAAATGTAGCCGTTGTGGCTGTTTCTTTATGACTAACTCTAGTGTATGTCCTAACTGTCAACCTAAAGACCAATATGAAATGGGACAACTAAAAAATTTCTTAGAAGAAAATACAAATCAAATCAATCTAGATAACTTATCTGCTTCTACTGGAATCACTGTAAAAAATCTAAATCGTTTTCTTAGCCAGGAGCAATTTGCCAATTTTTCTGAACAAATTCAACAAACTCCTGAAAATATGGGAATTCAGTTATAATTATTAAAAAACCGCAAAATAAATTGCGGTTTTTTCTATAATACTTTCAAAATACAACTTTTCTTTTCTATTTTTTCTTTTGCAATCTCATAACATGTCTCTAGTAGTTTTACTGCTTCTTTTCCTTTTTCTTCATTATTAGCATGAATGTATGCTAATGCCTCATTTTCTTCTACATAATCACCAATTTTCTTTTTCAAAACAATTCCCACTGAAGGGTCAATTGCATCTTCTTTCCTTTCTCTGCCTGCTCCTAAATGCATAGATATCTCTCCTACACTTTTAGCATCTAAACTTCTAATATATCCACATTTTGTTGCTAAAACTGGCATAATATATTTTGCTTTTGGTAACGATTCTATGTTCTCAATATATGCAATATCTCCACCTTGCATTTGAATTAATTCTTTCAATTTTTTCAAAGCTTCACCATTTTGAATTTGTGTTAACATTTCTTGTTTATTTCCTTCTATGTCATTCCCTTTACCCGCCAGCTTTATCATATAAGCACCTAAAGTTAAGACAACTTCTCTTACATCTTCTGTCATATTTCCTTGTAATGCCTGAACTGCTTCAATTACTTCTAGTGAGTTGCCTACAGTTTCACCCAAAGGCTCCTCCATAGAAGTAATAATACATACTGTCTCCTTTTGCGCTAACTCTCCTATCTTTTTCATAGTTTCGGCTAGTTTAACAGCTTGACTCAAATCTTTCATAAATGCTCCGCTTCCACAAGTTACATCAAGTACAATTTTATTTGCTCCTGCTGCTATCTTTTTACTCATAATACTAGAACTAATTAATGGAATACTTTCAGTTGCTGCAATCGTATCACGTAAAGCATAGAGCTTTTTATCAGCTGGTGCTAAATTCAAAGTTTGTCCCATTAAACTAATTCCAATTTCTGCAACATTTTTTCTAAATTCTTCTATGCTAATATTAGTTTGATATCCTGGTATCGATTCTAATTTATCAATCGTTCCTCCTGTGTAGCCAAGCCCTCTTCCTGACATTTTGGCTACTGGAATTCCTAAAGAAGCTATAATCGGAGCTAAAATTAAAGTCACTTTATCTCCTATTCCTCCTGTACTATGCTTGTCTACAACTACTCCAAATTCTGATAAATCTAAAATATCCCCTGAATGTGCCATTGCTAATGTTAAATTGGTTGTTTCTTCTTCAGTCATTCCATTTATATAAATTGCGATTGTTAAAGCTGCTGCTTGATAATCTGGGATAGTTCCATTTGTGTAATTGGTTACAAAATATTCTATTTCTTCTTTACTTAGTTCTTGTCTATCTCTTTTTTTTGCAATAATCTCTTGTATATTCAAATGTACCTCCTTTTATGTTCTACATAAAATTCTTAGTAAAACTACGACGATGTAATGGGCAAAGTCCATATTCCTTAATTGCTTGAATATGCGCTGCTGTTCCATATCCTTTATGTTTTTCAAACCCGTACTGTGGATATACCTCATCCCACTGTCTCATAATTCTATCCCTTGTTACTTTTGCAATAATAGAGGCACATGAAATAGAATAACTGATTGCATCACCATGAACAATAGATTTATATGGTATACCATCTGTATCAATTTTTGTTAAAGCATCTACTAAAATGGCATCTGGCTTTGCTATTCCTAATTCTGACTTTTCTTTTAGTTTTTCTTCCATATCTTTAATCGCCATAGTTAAACCTTTTTTTGTTGCTTGTAAAATATTAATTTCATCAATTTCATTTTGCCCAATAATTCCCACACCATAGCTAATTGCTTCTTCTGTAATCAATTCATAAAGTTTTTCTCTTTTCTTCTCTGCTATTTTTTTAGAATCGTTTACTCCCTCTATCATAGACTCTCTTGGCATAATACAACAAGCTACCACAACAGGTCCTGCAAGTGGTCCTCTTCCGGCTTCATCAATTCCTGCAATAGCTGTTATGTTATTTTGCTCATATAATTCTTCTTCTACCTTTTTCAATTCTGTCAATCTAATTAACTCTTTTTCCTTCATTCGCTTTTTCCCTTATTTCTTTTCCTCTACTTTCTTGTTATCTTCTTTTTTCTCTTCTTTATTTCCTGCTTCCTTCTCTTCTTCGCTACTTTGTTTTTCTTCCTTCTCTACTAAATAATGAACTTCTCCCTCTTCATCACTGTAGCCTTTGGTATAATACACTTTACTAGAATTATAATCTACTATATAATAACTATCCCTTTCCAGTTCTACATTTTCTAATTCCATTTCATTAATATTATTTTGATCTAGCACATAATATTTTGCTTCTTTTTCCTCTTTATCGAAAATTTCTTTTTCTAAAAACTCTTTAATGATAGTCTCTTCTTCCATATCCTTTAATTTTGTTCCTATTAAGATATCTTCTTCCTTTTCCAAAATGTACTCACCTGATAACTTTTGTACTTTTGCTTCTACCAATAACATATCTGTTTTAATATCTTCATTTTTTCCTTTGTCTAACTGAAGTCTTACAAAATAGACTACACCAAAAGTTATAGCTGCAATAACAACCACTAAAATAGCTGTACTAATAAAGGTCAGCCCTTTTTCACTCTTCATTTTTTTACTTGCTCCTTTTTATTTCTTCATAGTAAATATATTTTCTTACTCCCATTTTTATTATTTTCTTTCGTATGATATTTTATTATTTATTATATTCAATTCCTCAGCCACTGTCAAGTTCGCATGTTATTCAGATTTTTTTCACACTTTTTTCACAAAAGTCTTGTATGATATATTTGTTTTAGGATATGATATAAATAAATTTCAAAAAATTTTTGGAGGTAAAATTAATGGAAGAAAATCAATCAAATGAAAGCAATAATGCAACTGAAAATAGTCAAACTTTTAAAAATACTAAACCAGCTGTAACCGAAGCTAGTTACAAGGAATTTCGTAATAGCGAAAAAAAGCAAAAATCAAGTAGCAGTGGTTTTGGAAAAACAGTTATCCTTCCATTCTTTTGTGGAATTTTAGGAACTGTGTTAGTAATTGGTACTTGTATTAGTGTACCAAGTGTAAAGGAACAAATTATTAGACAATTAGTAAGTACATCTCCTTACACAGATTCTGGTAAAGGCGGAGACGAAAGCTCTGGTACTTCTAATATAAATACTCAATTAATTTCATTACAAGGCTATTCTGATACAGGTGTTGGAGTTGCTAAAAAAGTACAACCATCTATTGTTGCTATTACTGTAGAATATTCTGTGAATTCTATTTTTAATAGAACACCTAGCACTGCAACAGCAAGAGGTTCTGGAATTATTATTAGTGAAGATGGATATATTTTAACTAATAATCATGTTATTAATTCTTCTAGCTCTAGCAATAACTCTTTTTATGAAATTGGAAAAGCCAACAAGGTAACAGTCAAGCTATATAATGACGATACAGAATATAAAGGAGAAATTATTGGTACTGATTCTCAAACTGATTTAGCTGTTATTAAAATTGACAAAACTGATTTGACAGCTGCTGAACTTGGAGATTCTGATAGTGTTCAAGTAGGAGAATTTTCTATGGCTATGGGTAGTCCTTTAGGTTTAGATAATAGTGTTACTGCTGGTATTATCAGTGCAGTAAATCGTGAAGTATCTGACGAAGATGGTAACAAATATGTTGCTATTCAAACAGACGCTGCTATCAACTCAGGAAATAGTGGCGGTGCCCTAGTTAACAGCAAAGGTCAAGTGATTGGTGTAAATACTTTAAAATTATCTGGAACATCTGTGGAAGGTATTGGGTTTGCTATTCCTATTAATGCTACCAAAGACATTTATAATCAATTAATTCAATATAGCAAAGTAAAACGTCCTTATGTTGGAATTAGTGGTATTGACTTAGATAAGGAAACTGCCGAAAGAAATAATTTAGTAATTGGAGTTTATGTTAAAACTGTTGATGATTTCTCAGCAGCAGAAAAAGCTGGTATCAAACCAGGCGACGTTATTATTGAAGCTGAAGGAAAGAAAATTACCAAAATGGACGAATTAAATGAAATAAAAAATAAAAAACAAATTGGCGATACTTTAAAATTAAAAGTCTATCGTGATGGTAAAGAAAAAGATATTACTGTAACATTACAAGAACAACCATAATAAACTTAAGAAAAATAGGCAAAATCAGCCTATTTTTCTTGTTTTTATGTATACTAAATTTGCTTTTGGTTACAATATATGGTATAATTAAGAGTGGGTATGATGAAAAGAGGAAATTTTTCCTAATTATCACCCAAAAAAGGAGAGTGAAGTTTATTTTAAATAAACGTATTAAATACTATACAAAAGAAACATTTAAATGGATACGTCTTATTGCGATTGCTTTATTTATCATAGGTGGTATCTTTCTTCTTAAATATCAATTAGTATGCGAGGTATACGTTGCAGGAGAAAGTATTGGATATGTAAAAGATAAAAAAGTTCTTGAAAATCAAATACAAGAATTATATAACAAAGAAGGAACAGATAATATTGCATATGTAGATTTACCAGAAGCTCCTGAATATAAATTGGCTTTTGTTAGCAAAAATAAAGAATTAAATGATACTGAAGTTCTTGCTCAAATTGAGAATTCAGCCAAAATCACTTATGAATATTATGCAGTTACTCTAAATGGTAAAGAACAATCCGTAGTAGCTTCATTAGAAGAAGCTGAAACAATTGTTGCAGAGATGAAAAAGGAATATAAAGATAGTGTTAAATTCTCTATTGGAATTAATAAAGTTCATTCAGAAGATGGAGAAGAATATAGCCCAGTAGCAGTTGCTAAAGCTGAAAAGCAAGTATCTAAAGAATTACAAAAAATGGAAGGTTCTTCTGTAAATGGTGTTTATTTAGCCCAAAAACCAATTACAGGTATTATTACTTCCCGTTTTGGTAGCATGGAAAGTATTCGTAGTTTCCCTCATAATGGGTTGGACATTGCAGCACCTTATGGAACTAAAATCAAATCAGCCACTGAAGGTAAGGTATCCTTTTCTGGTTGGCAAGGAAGCTATGGAAACTTAGTAATTGTTGACTGTGGTAATGGTGTAAAAATTTATTATGGTCATTGTAGTAAATTATTAGTAAAAGTGGGAACCAAAGTAAAAGCTGGAGATGTACTTGCACAAGTAGGTTCTACTGGTAATTCAAATGGTAACCATTTACACTTTGAAATCCAAATTAATGGCGTTTCAGTCAATCCACAAAATTATATTTATAAATAAAAGAAATTATATTAATGATTTTATATAACTAATCAGCTTAAAATCTTTACTTCATAATTTCTTAATACTTATTTTGCCAGATAATCACTTCGAGTTCACAAAAAGGACAAAATAGATTGGTATATTATAGGTGTAGTCAATAATAAGTTACTCCGTTATTGACTATAGATTAGTAAAACATCCCCTTTTATTTTCGAAACGTAGCCAGAACAAATGGCTACGTTTTATTTACTTTATATAGACTTAATCTCTTCCTTCACTGTAAATACCTTTTTTCCAAACCTCAACTCATTGACTTTCTTTTGTAGTTCCATAATGACAAGTGGTAAAATGGAAATGCCAAAGGTATATAGCCATTGTGTACCATTCAATGGAACTAAGCTAAATAGGTCTGCTACTGTTGGAATTAATACCACAACAACTTGTAAAACAGCTCCTAAAAGAAATGCTCCTACTAGATATTTATTTTCTAATATTCCAGTTTTAAAAATGGACTCTTCACTCTTAATATTAAAACTATGCACTAATTCTAGTAATCCTAAACTAACAAAGGCCATTGTTCTTCCAACCTCTACTCCATACAAAGAATTTCCAATGCTAAATGCTACTAAGGTTAGAACTCCAAGCATAGTTCCTTCTGCAAAAATCTTACTCCATAAACCATCTGCAAAAATTCCTTTTTTGCTATCTCGTGGTTTTCTATTCATAATATCTTTATCAGGTACTTCTAATCCTAATGCTATTGCAGGTAACGAATCTGTTACAAGATTTACCCATAATAATTGAATGGCTAATAATGGAGATTTCAAACCTAATAATAGTCCTAAAAAGATCGTCACAATTTCTCCAATATTAGTAGCAATTAAGAAATGAACTGCCTTTTTAATATTATCAAAAATATTTCTTCCCTGTTTCACTGCCTCTACAATTGTCACAAAGTTGTCATCTGTTAAGACCATATCCGCCGCATTTTTTGCTACATCTGTGCCATTCTTTCCCATAGCAATTCCAATATCTGCATTTTTTAAAGCTGGTGCATCATTTACTCCATCTCCTGTCATGGCAACCACTGCCCCTGTGGACTGATAGGCTTGCACAATTCTTACTTTATGCTCTGGTGTTACTCTAGCAAATACAGAATATTGCATAATGTTTTTCTGTAAAACAGGTTGTGAAATCTTATCTAATTCCTCCCCTGTAATGGCTAGATCTTGCCCTTTTAAAATACCTAATTCTTTTGCAATTGCTTTGGCTGTAGCAATATGATCACCTGTAATCATAACTGTTTTAATTCCTGCTCTTCGACAAGTTGCTACCGCTTCTTTGACACCCTCTCTAGGCGGATCAATCATTCCTACTAATCCCACAAAAACTAAATTCTGCTCTATTTCCTTCTTACTAGGCATCATATCTACATCTAAATAAGCTATGGCAAGTACACGCAACGCCTGGTCTGCCATTTGATTATTCTGTCTTTCAATTTGAGCTAGTAAATTACTTGTTAAACTTATTATTTTTCCATTTTCATAGACCCCAGTACAATGTTTTAACAAAACATCTGGCGCTCCTTTTGTAATAATTCGATAACCGCTTGGCATTTTATGAATGGTGGTCATCATCTTACGGTTAGAATCAAAAGGAATATCGTCTATTCTTTTCATAATCTGGTATAAGTCTTGCTTATTAATACTCTCTTTCAAAGCTCTATCTACAATAGCAACCTCTGTTGGCTCTCCTGTTAATTCTTTTGATACTTCGCTAATTTCTACATCTGTACACATTGCCCCTAATTCTAAAATTTTCTTGGTTAGTTCTCCATTTGTTACTTCTCCTTGATGATTCACTATTTTCGTAACCTGCATTTTATTCTGTGTCAAAGTTCCTGTTTTATCTGAGCAAATGACACTACTACTTCCTAAAGTTTCAACTGCTGGCAATTTTCGAATAATACTATTCTTCTTTGCCATTTTCGTAACTCCAATGGAAAGCATAATGGTAACAATAGCTGGTAATCCCTCTGGAATTGCTGCCACAGCAAGTCCTACTGATGTCATAAACATTTCAATTGGTTCTATTTTCTTTAAAATACCAATGACAAAAATGAATAGACAAATCATGAGACAACCAATTCCTAAACTTTTTCCTACTTGTCCTAGCTTTTTCTGAATTGGCGTTTCTGGTGTTTCATTAGTAATAATCATCTTTGCTATCTTTCCAACTTTTGTATTCATTCCAATATCGGTCACGATAGCTTCTCCATGTCCATTTACCACAACTGTTGTAGCAAATGCTAAGTTATTCATATCCCCTAAAGCTGTTTTTTCTGGTAAGATATTATCTGCCTCTTTTAAACAAGGCATTGTCTCCCCTGTTAAACTAGACTCTTCTATTTTTAAATCTGAAGCAGAAATCAATCTACAATCTGCTGGTACATAGTTCCCCGCTTCTAGTAAAACAACATCTCCTGGAACTACCTCTTCCCCTTTAATGGTAACAATTTCGCCTCCCCTTCTTACTTTACAAGTAGGAGCAGACATTTTCTTCAATGCCTCTAACGATTTTTCTGCCCTTGCTTCTTGTACTAATCCCATAATCGCATTAAACACCACAATTGCAATAATGATAATGGAATCAAAATAGTCATTTCCACCTTCCATTTTGGTAACTATCGCTGAAATAACTGAGGCAATCAGTAGAATAATAATCATAAAGTCTTTGAATTGTTCTAAGAATTTGATAAATATCGGCTTTTTCTTTTGCTCTTCTAACTGGTTTATTCCATATTTTTGTCTTCTTTCTTCTACTTGTTTATAGCTTAGTCCAAGTTGTAGGTTTGTCCCCATTTTTCTCTCTACTTCCTTTGTAGATAATGTGTGCCACATAAGTATAACACCCTCCTTTGTTTAGTTTTAGTAATATATATGTAGCTTGTCTTTGTATTATGACTTTTCTATTGATTTTTAGGTTCATTTGTTGTAAGATATACACAACAAAAAAGAGAGGTAAATTTATATGAAAATAGAAGAAAAGGAATTTATGGCAGTCCTATTGGGCAGTGATATTAATACATATAGTATGGCAAGAGCTTTCCACGAGGCTTATCAAATTAAAAGTAAAGTCATTGGGAAATTCTATACTGGACCTAGCTATCAGAGTAAAATCGTAGATTTCTATGCTAGACCTGATATTGATCAGAAGGAAGTTTTTGTGAAAGTATTAAATGATTTTGCAACACAGCACTCTGATAAAAAGCTGATTTTACTAGGTTGTGGCGATAATTATGTAAGACAAATTATTGAAAATAGAGATGAATTAGCCTCCAATTATATTATCCCTTACATAGACCAAGATTTAATGGAAACTTTAATTAAAAAAGAGGCTTTTTATGAAATGTGTGAAAAACATGGTATTTCTTACCCTAAAACATTTATCTATCGTCAAGAAATGGGAAATGATTTTACCACTGATTTTGACTTTCCTATGATTTTAAAGCCTTCTAATAGTGTTGATTATTTTGCACATGAATTTCCAACACAAAATAAAGTATATAAAATTAAAAATCGTGAAGAGTTAGAATCCGTCATTCATGACATTTATGAAGCTGGATATTCTGACACTTTGATTTTGCAAGACTTTATTCCTGGCGATGATACCTATATGCATGTTATGACCTGCTATTCTGACCAAAACGGGAAAGTGAAATTAATGTGCTTAGGCCACACTATGTTAGAAGAACACACACCACATGGAATTGGAAATCACGCTGTTATTATAAATGAATACAATGAGCCTTTGGCAAACCAATTAAAGGAATTTTTGGAATCGATTCATTATGTTGGCTTTTCTAACTTTGATATTAAATATGATGAGAGAAATGATACCTACAATGTATTTGAAATTAATCTAAGACAAGGTAGAAGTAACTTTTATGTAACAGGCGCTGGCTACAATTTAGCCAAATATCTTGTGGAGGATACCATTTATGGACAAGATACTGGCTTTACCATTAGCAATAAAGAGCATTTATGGTCTATGATCCCACTTAAAATTGCTTATACCTATGTTAAAAATCCTGACTATGTGCAACAAATGAAAAAATTAGTAAAAAGCAAACAATTTGTTAATCCTTTATTCTATAAGGGAGATAATCATTTTATTAGGTTTCTAAAGGAGAAAAGAAGACAATTACGTCAATTTGGAAACTTTAAAAAATATTTAGGAAAATAGCTATTTCACTTGAGGAGGAAATATGAATTTGGTAAAATTAGGAATTATTGGCGGCATGGGGCCTGAAGCAACTGTTGATTTTTATCATAGGATTGTAAAACATACTGTGGCAAACTGTGACCAGGAGCATATTGATATGGTTATTTTAAATCATGCTTCTATCATAGATAGAACTTATGCTATCAAAAATGGACTTGAGCAAGAACTTTTAGATAGTTTAAAACAAGATATTCAAATTTTGGAACATACACAAGTTAGCAATATAGCTATTCCTTGCAATACTTGCCACACTGTTTTAGACCAAATTCAGCGTCTTACTTCTATTCCTATTATTAATATGGTTGAGGAAACAGTGAAGTATATTGCAGAGCATAAAAATAATTATAAAAAAATTGGATTAATGGCTACTGATGGCACCATTTTATCTGGTATGTATCAAAAATGGTTTGATACTTATGGATTAAGTTTACATGCACCACAAAAAGATATCCAGTCGCAAATAATGGATATGATTTATCAAGATATAAAAGCCAGAGGAATTTATAATAATGAAAAGTTCAAAAAAATATTAACCTACTTTTTGCAAAGTGGATGTGACCATGTTATCTTAGGTTGCACTGAACTTTCTGGATTTAAACAATGTTTTAAAGCTTATAGCATTGACCCTATGGATTATCTCGTAAAAGCTTGCATTGAAAAAAGTGGTAAAATATATCAAGAAGATTAATAGAAAGGACCTTTTGTACTATGAAAACATATACTCTAAAAGATTATATTGATATTTTAGCAAAAGAAAATTTAATAGATGAAATTGTGGTAAAAGATCTAAATCTCTCTACTCCTATTTCTCAGATTGCTCACAACTCTAAAAATGTAACAGAAAACACTTTATATATTTGTAAAGGGATTAAATACAAGCCTGAATATCTTTCAGAAGCACTTGCTAATGGTGCTATGGTTTATATTGCAGAAAGAGAAAATGTTTCACAACCTGATTTTCCACATATTGTAGTAAACAATATTCGAAAATCATTAGCTGCTATCTCAACTTTATTTTATGACTTCCCTGCTACAAAATTAAACATGATAGGTTTGACTGGTACGAAGGGAAAATCAACTACTGCCTATTATATCAAAAGTATTTTGGATAATTATATGGAGTCTCAAAACTTGCCTGATACAGCCATTATTTCTTCTATTGATACTTACGATGGCAAGACTTGTAAAGAATCGCTTATTACTAGTCCTGAGTCTATTGATTTACAAGAACATATTGCAAATGCAGTAGATTGTAAGATTCAAAATTTAGTCATGGAAGTTAGTAGCCAAGCTCTTAAACTAGACAGGGTTCATGATGTAAATTATAAAGTAGGCGTGTTCATGAATATCTCTGAGGATCATATCAGTACCATTGAACACCCTGACTTTGAAGACTATTTTGCTTCTAAACTTACATTTTTTAAACAGGTAGAAACTGCTTGTGTTAACTTAGATAGTGATTACATTGACAGAATTTTAAAAGAAGCACAAGCTTCCCAAAAGATAGTTACTTTTAGTAGTAAAAATTCAACCGCAGATGTATATGCATACAACATTCAAAAAACAACCCATACTTCTATCAGCTTTCAAGTGAAAACTCCTGAGTGGGAAAATGAAATTTTACTTACAATGCCAGGTTTATTTAATGTTGAAAATGCTTTGGCTGCCATTAGCATTGCAATTGCTCTTGATATACCTTATGAAAATATTTATGAAGGACTAAAGGTTGCTAGAGCAAGTGGTAGAATGGAGTCACATATGAGCAAAGATGGTAGCATTATAGTTATTGTTGATTACGCTCATAATAAATTAAGTTTTGAAAAATTATATGAGTCTACCAAACAAGAATATCCAGATAAAAAAATCATTACTGTATTTGGTTGTCCTGGTGGAAAAGCTTTTCTTCGTAGAAAGGATTTAGGTCGTTTATCTGGTAAAAACTCAGCTATCACTTATTTAACTGCTGAAGATCCGGGCCCTGAAGAAGCCTGTGATATTAGTAAGGAAATTGCTTCTTATGTTGCTGAAGAACATGGAGAATACAAAATAATAGATGACCGTGGAGAAGCTATTAAACAAGCAATTTTAGAAAATCCTAATAGTGTTATTTTAATTACTGGAAAAGGAAATGAAACTAGACAAAAAATAGGTACACAATATGTTCCTTGTTTAACTGATACACAATATGCACAAGAGGCATTGGAAGAGTATGATAAAAACTGCGGTTAAATCGTTGACATTTTCTTTAAAAAGTAGTATACTAAAGTTAGATTAAATCGAATGAATTAGTCATATATATTAAAAGTCAAATGAGTGATAGCATTTGACTTTTTCTTTTTGCAAATAAAAAAGATAATGTAACGATCGTGATAGTTGTTACATTATCTTTTTCGGTTAGCTATACCTCATCTTGTTTTATGTCATTTGAGTTGTCGTTTTTGGCTTGGTCAAGAGCTATTTGTTCCAAGTCATTATTTTCTTTATGTAATAACATTTCCACCAAACGCCATATTAAATCCGAACTAGTCATATATATTTCCTCCCTTCTCAAAGATTTCCTTTAAGAAAAGGATATAGTAATTATATGACATTTACTTATACGTTTCAATCTTTTCTAAGCATTATCGACATAAATCGCTCGACAAAATCCGACATTTATAAATTCTTACACTTCTTGCAAGCACTATTTTAACTTAATCGACAACAACTTACTAATTCCATTTTCTTCCATAGTAACACCATAAACCGTATCTGCTGCTTCCATAGTCCCCTTTCTGTGAGTAATTACTAAGAACTGTGTTTCTTTGCAGAACTTCTTTAAGTATTCTGCAAAACGATATACATTAACATCATCTAAAGCCGCTTCAATTTCGTCTAAAATACAGAATGGCGCCGGGCTCATTTTTAGAATAGCAAACAATAGTGCAATGGCAGTGAATGCTTTTTCTCCACCTGATAATAGCATCATGTTTTGTAGTTTCTTACCGGTTGGTTGTACACGAATATCAATACCACATTCTAAAATATTGTTTTCATCTTCTAAAATTAGTTCTGCCTTTCCCCCACCAAATAACTCCACAAACACTTCATTAAAGTTTTTGCTGATAATAGCAAATTTCTCTTTAAATTGTTGCTGCATGGTTTCTGTCATATCATTAATAATTCCTCTTAACTTTGTGGCAGTATTTTCTAAATCTAAACGTTGCTCAGACATAAAATCATATCTTTCCTTCGTCTTTTTATATTCTTCAATGGAGTCAATATTAATGCTACCTAAATCTTTCATTTTACTTCTTAAACTATTTACTTGTTTTTGTGCTGTTGCCACATTATTTGGCTTTGGATATTCCTCAGTATTGTTTGGTGTTAATTCATACTCTTCCCACAATTGCTCTGTCACTTGTTGCAAATCTTGTTCTACTTTTGTCTTCTTTACTTCAAGTTTCACAATTTGTTCTTTCAAGCCTTCTAACACGCCAAACTGACTTGTAATTTCAGCTTCCGTTTGTGTCATCTTTTCATTTTTTTGAGTTCTTTCTTGTTTTAACTCCTCTACTTTGTTGGAGCTATTGCTAACATCTAACTTAATTTGCTCAATTTGTGCTTCTAAATTTTGAATAGCCACTTCTAATTCTTGATTATCCTTTTTGTTTTCTTCTATGGTTGCTTGCTTAGACTCCATACTCTTTTTCTGATTCTCAATATCTTGCTCAATTCTAGCAACCATCTCATCAATAGAGTTTTCACTTTCATCAAAAGAACTAACAGAAATCTTTAAGTTCGTAATATCTAAATTCAAGTCATCAATATATTTCTGATTATCCTTATTATTTACCGCAAATTGCTCAATAACCGTATTTAGATCTTCCATTTCTTTGACAATAGAAATGCTCTCTTGCTCTTTCGCTTCTTTTTGTTTTCTATTTTCTGCCTTCTGTTCTTCTATGGTCACTCCCTCTTGTTTTAATTTATCACGTCTTTCTTCTAAACGACTGATATTTTCCTCGATAGCAACCATTTTCTGCTTTTCCGTAGCATAAACAATTTCAATTTCTTGCAATTCTCTTTCTAATTTAGCGGTTTCTTCAATTAAATCACCAATAGAAGCCGCATAATCCTCTTGTTCTTTTTTCTTATCCTCAATTTGTTTTTCTATTTTCTTTAACTCTTTTTCAAGTTCCTCTATTTCTCTACTTCTACCTAAAATGTTGACACTTTTTGTCTGAACACTACCACCTGAAATAGAACCAGTAGAACTGATAATATCTCCTTGCAATGTCACAATTCTAAAAGAATATTTATCTTTTTTTGCTAGGTTAATCGCTGTGTCCATGTCTTTCACAACTACTGTTCTTCCTAGCAAATTTAGCACAATTTGTTCATACTTTTTATTGCATTTTACTAAATCAGAAGCAATGCCAATAACACCTTCCATTTTAGTTAACTTGTCCAGTTTTCTACCTTGTACAGAAGAAATCGGTAAAAATGATGCCCTACCTAAGCTATTTTTTCTTAAATGCTCAATTAACTTTTTAGCATCTTGCTCTGTTTCTGTAACCACATTTTGTAAAGCTTGTCCTAAGCACATCTCAATTGCCAACTCATATTCTTTGTCTACGGATACTAAATTCGCTAAAACTCCATGAACTCCTTTGTTTAAGCTACTATCTTTTTCACAATGGAATAATAGAGATTTGACGGTTTTGTTGTATCCCTCTTTTTCCTTTTCTGTTTCCACTAAAAATTGATGTCTAGCTTGTTTCATTCTCTGGTTGTATTCTAGCTTGCTAACTTCTTCTTCAAACTGTTTTACCTTTTGCATACTTTCATTTTTAGCTGTTTGTTTTTTCTCTAAATTGGCCGCTGCTGCATTTCTTTTAGACTCAATTTCATAAAATCCTTTTGAAAGCTCTTGCTTTTCCATTCTTGTGCTATCCAATTCTGAAATCGTAGCACTAATCTCATTTTGCACTTGTTTTTTACGTTTTTCTAAGTTTTCAAAATTGACCTCTAAAGTATTAACTTCACTTGCCAACTCATATTTTTTATCTGTGTATTGCTCAACTGCTTGTTTCTTTCCTTCGATTTCTAACTCTTTATCTGATAGCTTCTTCGTTAATTCGCTAAGCTCGGCTTCCTTTTCTGCCAATTCCTTTTCAAACTTTTCCTTATTAGAACCTAAGCTAGTTTTCTTTTCTAATTTTTGTTTTTGTTCTTCTTGCAATTCTGAAATTCTTGTTTTTACTTCTTCAATTTCTCCAACTAATCTTTCTTGATTATTGTTATTATTCTGAATTCTCTCTTTGTGAATTCCAATTTCAGAATTGATTTTCTCAATTTTATTACTACTTTCAAATCCTAAGTTTTGCATTTCTTCAATTTGCTTCGTAATATCATCAATCGCTTGCCTTAACGCTTCCTTACCTGCTTGCAAATTCTCCATTTTCGTATCTTCTGACTCTTTTTGAGAAACTAAAATATCATAGTCTTTTACAATTTGTTCTAACTTCTCTTTGTAAGTAGCAATATTATACACAAAAAGTCCTACTTCAATAGACTTTAATTCTTCTCTTAAGTCTAGAAATTGCTTTGCTTTATCAGCTTGCATTTTAAGTGGTTCAAGGCTGCCCTCTATTTCTGATAAAATGTCATTAATACGAAGTAAGTTTAATTTTGTTTGCTCTAACTTCTTTTCAGACTCCGCTTTTCTCGTTCTATATTTTACAATTCCTGCTGCTTCTTCAAAAATATGTCTTCTATCTTCTGATTTATTACTTAAAATCTCATCAATTTTACCTTGTCCAATGATACTATATCCATCTTTTCCAATTCCAGTATCCATGAACAATTCCAAAATGTCTTTCAAACGGCAAGGTGTTTTGTTAATAAAATACCCTGTTTCTCCGCTACGATAAATTTTTCTGGTCACAGTTACTTCTGTATATTCTACTGGTAATTTACTATCTGAATTGTCAATGACAATAGAAACTTCAGCAAACCCTAGTGATTTTCTAGCTTGTGTTCCCGCAAAAATAATATCCTCAGATTTTGCACCTCTTAAGGATTTCATACTTTGTTCACCAAGTACCCAACGAATCGCATCTGAAATGTTACTTTTTCCTGAACCATTTGGACCAATTACAGAAGTGATACCCGGTTTAAATTCTAATACTGTTTTATCTGCAAAGGATTTAAAACCTTGCAATTCCATTCTTTTTAAATACAACTTTTTCACCTAAATTCTTATAAATTCGAGTTAATTATACTGGATTTTACTAAAATTTGCAAGTGATTTTATTTCTTATCGACAAAAAATTTGTTTTATTTTTTAATTTAATTATTGACTTACTTTTTACTTATCTGTATAATATTATATGGAATAGGAAATGCAAGAGTGTGTCGCCTCCTAAAAGGAGGTGATGTGTATGGTAGATATGTTATTACAATTAGTTATTTTACTTTTTGCTGGCCTAGTGTCAGTAACTATCATTACAATTGCCTTAATTATTGTACTTGTACATATATTAAGCAAATAAAACAAATACACACTCTGCTTCCTGATTAGAGTGTGTATTAATACCATTTTAACAGGCGACCACTTTTGTGGCTTCCTATTTCTATATTTATTATACTTATTAATTTGCTTTTTGTCAATAGTTAAATTTTATTGTGCAATTCTCTTCGCAATTTCCTTGCAATGGTCTATTACTTCTTGCACATTTCCAATTTTCATCTGCCTATTTTCCATTAGTACCTCACCTTTTACGATCGTTGTCTGTACATTTCTACCACTGGTATTGTACACTAAGTTGGCTATTTCATTAAGATTTGGCAACATAGTAATATTATCCAAATTTTCTTCTACATTTATTAAAATTAAATCTGCATCTTTTCCTACTTCTATGCTACCTACTTTATCCTCTAATCCTAATAACTTTGCTCCATTGATAGTTGCCATATTGAGCATATCTTTAGCAGTGATTCTCTCTTCGTTTTCGTGAATACCACCCTGAATTAAACAAGCTACTCTCATGGCTTCAAACATATCTAAATTACTTCCTGAGCCTTGTCCATCTGTTCCAAGTGCTACATTAATTCCTTCTTGCAAGTATCTAGTAGTATCAGCTATTGTACAACCTAATCTTAAATTTGAAATTGGATTGTGGGCAATTCCACAGTCCATTGCTTTTAATTGCTTAATATCTTCGTCATCTAAATGCACTCCATGTGCTAAAATAGTATGAATTCCATCAAAATATTGCTTTAATACTTCTATCGCTTTCTTTCCATGTTGCTTTTGAATGTCTTGAATTTCATCAACACTCTCTAAAAAATGTACATGAATTGGCAAATGATATTCTCTTGCTAAATCTGCAGTTGCTTGTAAACATTCATCTGAGCAGGTATATAAACTGTGCGGTGCAACAGAATAAGTAATCAAATCATTATCTTTATCTCTCGTTTCATAAAGCTCTTTAAATTCTTCTGCTCTCTGCTCATAATTACCATCTGTATCCGTATCCATAATGGTTCTGGTAATAACAGCTCTTATTTTACAATCCTCTACTGCTTTTCTAATTCCCTCTGACACAAAATATTGATCATTAATCGTCGTTGTCCCAGTTGAAATCATTTCATAACAGGACAACATACTTGCCCAATAAACATCTTCTTTCGTCAATTTTGCTTCCCTTGGCCAAATCTTTTCATTTAGCCATTCATATAACTTGCACCCTTCTGTTGTTTCTCTAAAAATGCTCATTGGAATATGAGCGTGTGTATTAATAAGACCTGGCATAACAATATTATTTACTGCCTCTATTACTTTTATATTATCTTCTTCTATTTTCTCTTTTATTTGAACAATCTTACCATCTTTTATTAGTATATCCTTTTCTTCTATCACTACATCATTATCTTCAAATAGTAATACTCTTCCACCTTTGATTAATAAATCTTGCATTTTCTTCACTCCATTTTTTAGTTCTTATTATGCTCCCATTATATTTAATTTATTTACTATTTTCAAGTCATTTTATTCTTCTTCTAGATATTCTTTTAATAGTTTTTCTAGTTCGTTAATCACACTCTCTGTCTCTTCTTTTGGCTTATTTTCTTTTAGCATTTCGTCTAGTTTTTTTAGTAGTTCATTGATTTCCTTTTTCCTATCTTTCATATTTGTACTTGCCTTTTACTAGAAAGGCTTCCTCCTCTCCTTATTACTACTGTTCCCCCTTTTCTGCTTTTTATGCTAGACTTCCTTTTATTTACTAAAAGAACCTTTGGATATCTTTCTTCCTAGAATAGACAAAAATAGAAAAATATGATGTCACAAAATGGCACCCTACCTTTCTATTTCTTCCTTTTTTAGTTCATTTAAATTACTCTTCATTGTTCCTATTAAAATATTCAATTAAATGTAAAATCATTTCTTGATTTTCTGGTTTCAATTTTTCAAAACCCGCAAGTCCCAAATCCTGATTCTTTTTACTTGCTTTTTCTAAGTATTCACTAAATATCGTATCTGTCCCCACATGAAATAAGTTACAAATTTTCACTAATATTTCATAAGATGGTTTTGACTTGTTTTGCTCAATATTGCCAATATATCTTGTTGAACATTCAATTGATTCCGATAGTTTTTCTTGTGTATATCCATAGCTTTTCCTAAGTGCTTTTAGCTTATCGCCTATCATAATTTCCTTTTGCTTTCTCATTTTATAATATTCCCTCTTTCAACGTTCAAAAATTGCTTCTATTGCCATTCGCTCTTGTCTTTAATGGAAATATGATATCAAAATGACACTTCAAATAAAAGGAAGTATATGGGTATTATATATCAATTTATTTCATGTTGCAAGTAAAAAATTGAGCACTTTGATTTCAAATTTCTTTCAAAATTAGAACCGCCTTATTTTCCACTTGCCAATTTTTCTCTTTTATAGTATGATTACATTAAGAAATAACAAAAGAAGATAAGGTGAAAATATGAAAAATGAAAAAATTGACTTTTATAGTCCTATAGATTTAAAAACCTACAATTTAGAGCAAACTGTCCGCTATCAACTTGACATTTTAGAAAGACTTGATCTTTTTACTAGAAAGCATAGTGAAAATGTAGCAAATCTATGTTGTAGAATTTGCGAATATTTACATTGCAAAAAATCTTTTACTATACACTGTACTATTTGTGGCTATTTGCATGATGTTGGAAAAATGCAAATTCCTACTAAAATTTTAAATAAACCTGATAAATTAACTGAAGAGGAGTATGAAATTATGAAAACGCATACTACTTTAGGTTATAAAATATGTATGCAAGAACCAAAATTGCGTCCTTATGCTCTAGCTGCTTTAGATCATCACGAAGCATTAGATGGTTCTCGGATATCCAAGCGGAATTAAGAAAAAAGATATTCCCTATGAAGCTCAAATCGTGCGTGTTGCAGATGAATATGATGCTTTAATTACAAAGAGACAATATAAAACACACGTCAATATCTCTGAAACATTAAAAGAATTAATCAAAGATGCCCAGCCAGATCCTAAATTCATCGCTTTAGATCAATTAGCATCAAAAGAAAAAGATGGCAAAATTAATGGGCTAATTTTGAAAAAACTTTTTAAAGTTGTTATTGATGACACCCTATATGAAATTAGTGGCGTTATGGACTATGTAGAATATTTAAAACAACAAATCAAACGTTTAGAATTAATGCAAAGTTATCAAAAAAAGGCGGAGGCTTCTAATAAGGAAAAAACGAAAGAATATTATTTAGAGGGCATCCACTTACTATTGCAAGATGGCGAAACAATCGAAAACTATACACAAATTTTAGAAGAATATAAAAATGCTTTAATAATTAGACAAAATGTTATTAAGCAATTATATGATGAAATTAAAATTATCAAAAAATTGAGAGTTTAAACAAAAGATTCACCATAAGCAATTTTGCTTATGATATAAGGAGGTACAATGAGCAGAGTAAAAAAATTATATACTACTTCTAAAAAATTAACAGTAATTATGTTAGTATTTTTTGCTTTACTAATTTTACTAATCATTCGTCTTGGTTTTCTTCAATTTGTACAAGGTGCTGATTTAAAGGAACAAATGTATAATCAACTTATTACTAGTAGGTTAGTTAATCCACACAGAGGTACCATTTATGACACTAATGGAAAAACACTTGCTGTTAGTGCACCAGTAGATACTATCACCATTAATCCTAAAAGTATTGTTGCCTTAAATGGTGGCAAATTAGATGAAGGCGCTACTAAGGCTTTAAAGGAAAAAGTTGCAAAAGCTTTTTCAGATATTTTTGAATTAGACTATGAAACTGTTTTAAAAAAGGTATCTAGCGAAAATTCCTATGAGACTATTGTCAGAAAAGTAGATAAAGATAAAGTAGACATTTTAAAAGCTTGGATGAAAGAAGAACAGTGTTCAAGTGGAATTAACATTGAAGAAGATACTAAAAGATCCTATCCCTATGAAAATTTGGCTTCGTCTTTAATTGGCTTTTGCGGAAATGATAATCAAGGTCTATACGGTCTAGAACTTTATTGGGATAATATTTTAACTGGTACACCCGGTAAAGTAGTTACTTCTCAAGATGCTTTTCAAGACTTTATACCAGATGAAAATCAAACTTATATTCCTGCTGAAAACGGATATGACCTTACTTTAACAATTGATGCTAATATTCAAGCCATTGTAGAAAAATACTTAAAAAAGGCCTGTATTGAAAACGGTTGTGAACGTGGTGGTAATGTAATTGCTATGAATCCTAAAACTGGTGATATTTTAGCAATGGCTACCTACCCTGACTATAACCTAAACACTCCTTTTGAAATGCCAAGTTATTTGAAAGAAAAAGAATGGAAAAAAATGTCTTCTGAAGACCAAACAAAAACATTATATTCTGTCTATCGTAATCGTGCTGTTTCAGACACTTATGAACCTGGTTCTGTATTTAAAATTATATCTGCTGCTGTTGCCTTAGAAGAAGATAAAGCAAGTACCGATAAGTCTAAAGTATACTATTGTAAAGGATACCAAACAGTAGCTGGGATTAATATAAACTGTGCCCACCGTACTAAACATGGATACCAAAGTTTAAGAGATGCTTTAGCACATTCTTGTAACCCATCTTTCATCCAATTAGGACAAAAGGTAGGGGCTAATACATTCTATAAATACTATGACGCCTTTGGCCTCTTCCAAAAAACAGGAATAGAAACTGCTGAAGAAAATGGTTCTCCTATTTTCTGGAATGTAGATAATGTGGGGCCTATTGAACTCGCTACTATGTCATTTGGGCAAAGATTTAAAATTACACCATTACAAATGATTACAGCAGTATCTAGTATAGCAAATAATGGCATGCTTATGAAGCCTAGAATTGTAAGTGAAATGAAAAATACAGATAATGGAGCAGTTACTACTATTTCTCCAGTTCAAGTAAGACAAGTTATTTCCAAAGAAACTGCTGAGGAAGTCTTGTCTATGATGGAAACAGTTGTAACAAATGGTACAGGTAGATATGCACAAATTAAGGGATACTCTATTGGCGGTAAAACTGGTACTTCAGAACCTGACCCAGGAAATCCAGATGAAGGACTTACCTTTTCCTTCGTATCTGTTTCTCCATTAGAAAATCCAGAAATAGTAATGCTTGTTACTTTATATAACCCTACAAAAGGAAATGCTAATTCAGTAGGTACCCCTATTGCTGCAATTGCCTCTCAGCAAATGTTAAAAGAAATCTTGCCATATATGCAAGTTCCTGTGGATAGTACTAAAAACACTACTAGTAATACTACTACTTTACCAAATGTAACAAATAAAACTGTTGCAGAGGCAAAGAAGATATTAGAAAAAGCTGGATTTACTTGTAGCACTTCTGGTAAATCTGATGAATTAGTAACAGATCAATTCCCTGTAAAAGGTTCTCAATTAACAAAAGACTCAATTATAAAACTATATACAGAAACTGAAAATACTCGTGTTTCTAAAAAAGTACCAAACTTAATTAACAAAAATCTTTCTCAAGTAAAAGAAGAATTGAAGAAAAGTAACTTAAACTTAAGTGTTACTGGCTCTGGCATTGTAGTCAGTCAGGACCCTATTCAAGGAACATCTGTGGAAGAAGGAACTATTATCAAAGTAACAATGGGAAATTAAAATTGAAATCTTTAAAATGCAAGAGAGAAGCAAAAAACACTTCTCCCTTGCATTATTATCTTTATTTCTTCATGTCTAATAGTTTATTATAAATTACCATAGTCTATTTGCATCGCATTGATACTTGAAGACCTTTTTTATAACCTTGTTTTTTCCAAATAAGTATATTATGTTGCTCTACATCATAATATACTTTATGAGTAGTACCAAAACACCTGTTGAGAATGAATCTTAATTCTTCATGCTCCATTTGTTTAAGTTCCTCTTCTAATTCCTGCAAATTTCTTGTTGCCTCATACCGATCTTTCTTATAAGAAATTCTTGCATAAACATAACTAGTCCAATATACAAAAGTAAAGTGAATTCTTGTCACAATCCAAATTACAAAAATAGGCCATAAAATAATAAATGCACCAACCAGTGACAAAAATAACAAAGATAATAAAATATTCATTTTGATACCTCCTTAAAATAATTATTTTACAATAGTTGCTATACAATAAGATTATAATGAAAAATAGGATAGTAAAATTAACTATTTATATGATAACATAATTTCATCGAGATTTCAATATTCTACAAAAAAGCTAGGGGCATTTCATAAAGATATGAAATGCCCCTAGTTCTATTTTTTATTGTTCTTCTCCAAAAATCTCGTCAAATTCTTCCCCGTCAATCTTTTCTTTCTCTAATAAGACATTAGCTACTTTTGTTAATTGCTCCATATGAGCCTTTAATAATTCTTCTGCTTTTCTATAAGCAAAATCAATGATACTCTTTACTTCTTCATCTACAATGCCTGCTGTTTCTTCTGAGTATTCTCTTCCTTGTGCTAAGTCCCTTCCTAAAAATACCTCTTCTTGGTTAGAACCTAGTGTAATGGTTCCTACTCTTTCACTCATACCATATTTCGTAACCATACTTCTAGCAATTTGTGTTGCTCTTTCGATATCGTTACTTGCACCTGTTGAAATATCATCTAATACTAATTTCTCTGCTACTCTACCACCAAGAAGTGAAACAATATTTTCTACCATTTCTGTTCTAGACATAAAGTTCTTATCCTCTGTTGGACGATACATCGTATATCCACCAGCCATACCTCTTGGAATAATCGAAATTTGATGTACAGGGTCTTGTGTTGGCAAAAATCTGCTTACTACTGCATGACCTGCTTCATGGAAAGCAACCAACTTTTGCTCTTTCTCACTTCTTACTCTTGTTCTCTTTTCAGGTCCCATTGTTACTTTTACCATAGCATCTTCTACTTCTTGCATCGTAATTTGTTCTAAATTTCTTCTTGCCGCAAGTAATGCTGCTTCATTCAATACATTTTCTAGGTCTGCTCCTGAGAAACCTGAAGTGTTTTTGGCAATTGTTTTTAAGTCTACATCATCTGCTAGTTTTTTCTTTCTGCTATGAACTTCTAAAATTTGCTCTCTTGCTTTTACATCTGGATTTGATACTACAATTTGTCTGTCAAATCTTCCTGGTCTTAATAATGCTTTATCTAATACATCTGGTCTGTTAGTTGCTGCTAATACAATAACACCTTCATTAGCTGAGAAACCATCCATTTCTACTAATAATTGGTTTAAAGTTTGCTCTCTTTCATCATGTCCTCCACCAAGTCCAGCACCTCTTTGACGCCCTACAGCATCAATTTCGTCAATAAATATAATACAAGGAGCTTTTTTCTTAGCTTCTTCAAATAAATCTCTTACACGTGATGCACCAACACCAACAAACATTTCCACAAAGTCAGAACCACTGATAAAGAAAAATGGTACTCCTGCTTCTCCTGCAACTGCCTTTGCTAATAATGTTTTACCAGTTCCTGGGTGACCTACTAATAGTACACCTTTTGGAATTCTTGCACCCATTTCAGTAAACTTTCTTGGATTTTTTAAGAATTCTACTATTTCTTCTAATTCTTCTTTTTCTTCGTCTACACCAGCTACATTATCAAAAGTAATTCTATTCTTATCTGCTGGATTTATCATTCTAGCACGGCTTTTACCAAACGACATAGTCTTGCCATTTCCACCATTGCCTCCTTGTGCTCCTCCCATTAATAGGAACCAGAAAATAAAGAATATGATTAGTAATCCAAATGGTGTTAGTAAACTTAAAAATACCATCCAAATAGATTCTGATTTTTCATTTACTGTAACACTTCCAGCTTTCATATTATCTGTTAATGTTTCCATTAAATTATCTACACTAGGAATATTAACTTCCTTTGTGAAATTTTCATTTTTCAATTTTACTTCTGCTTTTTTGCCATTTGCAGCTAGTGTTATTTCTTTTACTTCTCCTGCTTCAACCTTTGCTATTAAATCAGAATACGCTAATTTACTATCAGTGTTTTCAATAATAGAACTAATTAATACAATTAAAATAATTCCAATAATCAACCACATTGCTAATGTTTTTATACTATTTTTCAAAATATTTCCTCCTATCTAGGTATCCATTATTCTATTCGAGACTATAACATACTCCCAAATGAAATGCAAGCATTTTCACAAAACTTTCAATTAGCAAAACTAGACGTAGCAAGGTTTTGCCTACGGAAGGTTTATTTATCTCTTTATAAACAGAAATTTTACATTTTCTTGACAAAAATATTACCTTGTTTTACAAAAATTTTAACATTTTTATTTGGCGTTAAATACTTATTTCCAATATTATTTGCACATAGTTTGATACAATCTTCTATATGAACTTTTCCAATTCCTTGTGTTGTACCAATTACCTTGTTAATAGTATATAAAAGAACCCTTGCTTTTATTACCTTTGGTAAATGATTAAACTTTTTCAAATCTAAAATAGTTTCTTTTTCATTTTCCCCTATTTTCAAAGTTTCATACGTTTGTAATATAATTTCCTTGAAATATTCTTCTTCTTCTCCAGCTAATTCTGACAAACGATTTAAACTTTGTATAACATTGGGATTAAAATCCTTTTGTAAATAAGGAATAAGCTGATTTCTGATTTTATTTCTAGTATAATCATTTTCTAGGTTTGTTCTATCAATTTTTGGATTTAAACCTTTTTCTGCACAATATGCTTCTATTTCTGCTCTATCACATTCTAATATTGGCCTAATGTACTCTATACTTTTCTCTTTTATTGCTGTTCCATCTTCTTGTTTCCAATTTCTATCAACCTTTATTTCAATTCCTTTTAATCCTGAAATACCGCTTCCACGTAGCAAATTCATCAATACTGTTTCTGCATTATCATTGCTATTGTGTGCTGTTGCAATTTTATTTGCTTCCGCCTGTTTAGCTACCTCTTCAAAAAACTCATAGCGCATCTTTCTTCCCATTTCTTCTGTCCCTAGCTTTTGCTCTTGCGACAATTTTGCAATATCTGCATATTTTACAAAACATGGTATATCTATCTTATCACAAAATTCTTGCACATATTTTGTTTCTTCTTCTGCTTCTTCTCTTAGCATGTGATTAATATGTGCTACTACTAATTCTACTCCTAAAATCTTTTGCAAGCAAAATAAGCAATTGAGCAAGCACATGGAATCAGGACCTCCAGATACACCAATTACTATTTTGTCTCCTTTTTGTATTAAATTATAATTTTGAATGGTTGCTAAAACCCTTCGTTGTAAGTCATCTCTATCTCTCATTTTTTA
Organism: uncultured Clostridia bacterium; assembly: GCA_910589185.1. Lineage (GTDB taxonomy): Bacteria > Bacillota > Clostridia > TANB77 > CAG-508 > CAG-273. Next base: position 53,935 of record CAJUSU010000001.1, on the reverse strand, counting down.
TTTTCCCATGTGTCAGTTTGGGGACGTTAGTTTAACTGACATCTGTCCCTCGACTGACACTTTTCCAATTTTTACTAAAATGTCAGTTAAACTAACGTCCCCAAACTGACACTATTCTCTATACTTATCTAAATTAGCAAATTTAGTATAACTTCCAAGCCATGCAAGTTCTACTGTACCTGTACTACCTGCTCTGTGCTTTGCTAAAATTACTTCTGCAATGTTCTTCTTTTCTGAATCTTCGTTATAATAATCATCACGATATAAAAACATAACAATATCAGCATCTTGTTCAATTGCTCCTGACTCACGTAAGTCTGAAAGCATTGGTCTATGGTCTGGTCTTTGTTCTACTGACCTTGATAATTGTGAAAGTGCAATAACTGGTACGCCAATTTCTTTTGCTAAAATTTTTAAGGAACGGCTAATCTCAGAAATCTCTTGTTCACGGCTAGAATTCTTTTTATTACTTCCCTGAACCAATTGAATATAGTCAATTACTACCAAACCTATATTTTTTTCTAATTTTAGCTTTCTACATTTTGCACGAATTTCCATAACAGAAATACCTGGTGTATCGTCAATAAAAATTTGTGCTTGCGATAGAGCCCCTGATGCCTCTGCTAATTTTGTCCAATCATCATCTTCTATTTTTCCAGTTCTTACTTTATTACTATCTACCATTGCTTCACTACATAAAATACGATTTGTCATTTGCTCCTTTGACATCTCTAAGCTAAAAATAGCAACGCCTGTATTTGCTCTTACTGCTGCATTTGTAGCAATATTTAATGCAAAAGCAGATTTTCCCATAGCAGGTCTTGCAGCAACAATTACTAAATCAGAAGGATGTAGTCCTGCAGTAATATAATCTAAATCCGCAAAGCCTGTCGGTGTACCTGTAATATGCTGCTTTTGATTATATAATTGTTCTAATTCTGTAAAAGAATCTACCAAAATATCTTTAATCGCAGAATATCCTTTTTGATTTCTATTTTGAATAACATCAAAAATTCTCTTTTCGGCAGTATCCAAAATATCTTCTACTTCCTGTGTTTGATCATATCCTAAATTAATTAAATCATTTGCAGTTTTAATTAAAGCCCTTAAAGCTGATTTCTCTTCCACTATTTTAATATATTGCTCTACATTGGCAGTAGTTGGCACTTTATCTGGAAGCTCTGCAATATATTCTAATCCACCTACAGCTTCTAATTGTTTCATTGATTGTAATTCTGTTTTTAAAGTAATAATATCTACTGGCTGCGCACGATTATATAAATTCAAAACTGCCTCAAATATTAGTTTATTATCCTCACAATAAAAATCTTCTGGTTTCAAAACCTCCAATGCTGATGAAATTGCATCTTTATCGGTTAACATACTACCGAATAACAGCTTGCTCTGCTTCTATATCATGTGGTGGGATTTTTCCTAGTTCCATTTATTTGCTCCTTTAATTTCAAAACTATTCTGTAATCTGAATTTTTAAAGTTCCAACAACACCTTCATATAATTTAATATTGACTGAAAAATTACCTGTAGTTTTAATTGGCTCTTTTAAATCAATCTTTTTCTTATCTATTTCAATTTTGTATTGTTCTTTCAAATTATCTGCTATTTCTTTTGAAGTAATGGAACCAAATATCTTTCCATTTTCTCCTGCTTTAACAGTTATTTTTAATGTAATATTTTTTAGTTTTTCTGCTATCTTTTGAGCTTCTTCTTTTTCTACTGACTTTTTATATGCCGTGGAGTCATTTTTTCCTTTTAGCTTGCTCATATTCTCTGCATTTGCTTCTACCGCCAATTTTTTAGGGAATAAGAAATTTCTTGCATATCCATCACTTGCGTTAATTACCTCATCTTTCTTTCCTACCCCTTTTATATTCTCTAATAAAATCACTTTCATAAAAATTAAGCCTCCTTCTCTTTTTCGCTGTACATATCATACCCTAAAATTGGCTTTTTTTCAAGTGTTTTTGCTTTATATATAGCAATTTAAAATTACATATGAAACCAAGAAAAAAAGTTGTACATTTTTGTGTACAACTTTTTTCTCTATTTTGTCCGATAAACTAACGTCCCTAATCGGACATTAATTTGCCCTTGCTTTTGCAATAAATCTTTGAGAACCATCTACATTACAAGTAATCAAAGTTATTTCTTTTCTTCCATTTGTCTTTTGGCTAGTACATGCTGTATCATATGGATCTATCATATCTGTTTCATAAACATAATAGCTTACTGACTCGCCATCCATTTCTGTGATAATAATTTCTTCTCCATTTTTAATTTGATTTAATTTTCCAAAAAATCTGCTATCATTATAGTTATGTCCTACAATGCACATATTTCCCACTTGGTTTGGATTAGCACCCCAATATTTGTTTAACGATACTTTTAAGAGAGCATCTGAAGTTTTAGCTAACACTGGATACTTAATTCCTAAACTTGGAATAGATAAATAAGCTACCGCATCATAAGCTTTTCCATCAGATGCAATGGTTTTTTTTACTACAAGCTTCTTTTCTGCTACTTTAGCTTCTTTTAATATATTATTATCCATTGCTGTTGCAGTTTGTTGTATCGACTGTTTCATACTTAGTTCGAAATTCGGTAATTGACCTATTACATTTCCATCTTGAGACATAGCTTCTGATTTCATATTTAATGAACCAAGTCCCATTAATACAACTGTACAAACTGCTATTACTAGTAATAAACTTGTTATTATCATTCCACTGCTATTTACCACTCTTTTTTGTTTTCGTTTTGGAATATCATAAAAGTCTGGTTGTGTAGCAAATTCTCTCGCACTAGCAATTCTTTCATTATATGAAGAATCATTTGTATAAAGAATTTGAATCATTCGTTTCTCATAGAGATACTTTTATGAAGTAGCTCTACTTCCTCCTTTTCAAAATTTTTTTCTAGCTTGAAATTTCACTAAAATATTCATTAATACGGATAATTAATTCTTGTTTTACTTCTTCCATTGTCATTCCTTCTACTTGCGCTCCTGCTAAGGTAATGTGTCCACCACCACCTAGTTTTTCTAGGATAACCTGAACATTAATATCTCCAATAGAACGTCCACTAATACAGATTTTATCTCCTACCTGTCCCATAACAAAAGATGCTGTAATATCGCTAATTGTTAATAGTTCATCTGCTGCCTTAGCACAAATTAAGTTGGCGTCTTTATCTGTTTCGTCATAAGTAGAAATGGCAATATTTTCTTCAATCATTTCTGCCTTTTCTACAATTTTAGAAATTTTATTATATGTTTTCAAATCACTTTGGAACCATTTTTTTACTTTAATAATATCTACTCCACATTTTCTTAAATACGCTGCTGCTTCAAAAGTTCTGACACCTGTTTTAAAAGTAAAGTTTTTCGTATCCATCATGATTCCTGCATATAAGCTTTCAGCTTCAATTGTAGTTAATTCTACTTCTTTTGTTGCATATTCCAAAATCTCTGTTACTAATTCTGATGCTGAAGATGCATATACTTCATGGAAGGTTAAAATAGCATTTTCAATATAATCTACACTTTTTCTATGGTGATCAATAATGACTATTTTATGTGTTTCTTCTAAAAGTTCTGGTACTTCTACATAATTTGTTTTATGAGTATCTACTACCACAAGCAAAGTCTCTGGTGTAATCTTTGAAATTGCCTCTGACTTATTAATAATAGCTTCTACATACTCTGGTTCTTCTTTCGCAGTATCTACAAAACTTTGTAAATTAACTCCTGTCTCATTATAAACCACATAAGCTTCTTTTTCTAATGCTTTTGCTAAGCGATAAATTCCCATGCTTGCACCCATAGAATCCATATCTCCATTGGTATGTCCCATAACCATAATTTTATCTGCTTCGCTAATTAATTCTTCCAAAGCATGAGATACGATTCTTGCTTTGACTTTTGTTAATTTTTCTACCTCTTGTGATCTTCCTCCAAAGAAAGTATACTTTCCTTCTCTTCTAACAACTGCTTGGTCTCCACCTCTTCCTAATGCAATATCTAGTCCTGCTTGTGCTGATTTATATTTTTCGTAGTTGGATTCCCCTTCATTTGAAACAGCTATACTTAAAGTAATTTGAATTTTATCTGATAATTCTAATTCTTTAATCGTATCTAATATTTTAAATTTTCCTTCTTCTAGTTCTACTAAATGCCTTTGCTCAAAAATACAGACAAAAGTATCTCTCTCTGATTTGATAACTAATCCTTCAAAAGTAGCTGCCCAGTCATAAATATTTTTTTCTATCTTTGCCATTAAAACAGGCTTATCTTCATCTTCTATTCTTTGATTCACTTCTTCAAAATTATCTACCATAATAACTCCCACACAAATTTGGGAATCTTGGTAATTTTGTTCTAATTCTATATGTTCCGTATTTTCTAAAAAATATAAAGTTAACATATATTTTTCTTTTGTTTTAGTATATTTACCAAAAATCTGATAAATTTTTTCTCCGATTTCTATTTCTTTTTGAATATCTCTTTCTGGATTTTCGGGGTTATTTTCTATCTCTAGTTTTATTTGCTTTACTAAATCATTTAAAATATTCTTGATATCAATATTAGCAAATTCTCGGCTAAATTTATTACTTTTCCATACTACATTTCCATCTGTTTCTACAATAACAAGGGGAAATGGCGAATTAATCATTGCATTTTTAGCTGCTTTATCTACATGAAATGTTAAATCTTGAAGGTGCTCTGATAATTCACTTTCACGTTTTTGATTACTCCAATAAGTATACACTAATACTGCTATATACACAAAAATAGCAGGTATTAGATACCTTACATTTAAAATACTAATTAAAATTAACAAAACTGCTATTACAATTAAATATATTTTGGTTCTTGCTATTAATCCTTTAAATATTTGTTTTGTATTATTTGGCATAAAAATCTCCTTTTTATCTCTTTTATTATACTATGTTTCTAGCATTTTGTCAACGTAAAAAGGCCCTGCTATGCAGAGCCCCCTTTTATATTTAATTTCTTACATATTCATATTGCTTGCTGTTTCTGGTTCTTCCTCATTTTCCTCTGTGTTAATACGTGTATTTTTGTATACTGGAAGTCCTGTTCCTGCTGGAATTAACTTACCAATAATAACATTTTCTTTTAGTCCAATTAATTCGTCAACTTTACCTTTAACAGCTGCTTCTGTTAATACTCTTGTTGTTTCTTGGAAAGAAGCTGCTGATAAGAAGCTCTCTGTTGCAAGAGATGCTTTTGTGATACCTAATAGTAGACGTTTTCCCTCTGCTACTTTCTTTCCTTCTGCTTTTGCCTTTTCGTTTGCTTCTTCAAATTCATAAATATCTACTAATGAACCTGCGAGTAGCTCAGTATCTCCATTATCTTCTACTCTTACCTTCTTAAGCATTTGTCTACCAATTACTTCAATATGTTTGTCATTGATATCAACACCTTGATTACGGTAAACCTTTTGAACTTCTTGTACTAAATATTCAAATACTCCTTCTGCACCTTTGATAGCAAAAATGTCACTTGGGTTAATAGAACCTTCTGTTAGAGGGTCACCTGCTTCAACCCAGTCTCCTTCTCTTACTTTTAGTTTTGCACCAAATGGAATTGGATATGTTTTAGAATCGTCACTAGAGGTAATAATAACTTCCTTCTTCTTCTTTTCTTCAGAGATTTTGACGGTTCCTTCAATTTCTGTAATAACAGCTAATCCCTTTGGTTTACGAGCTTCGAAAAGCTCCTCAACTCTTGGAAGACCTTGTGTGATATCTGCTACACCTGCAACACCACCAGAGTGGATAGTTCTCATAGTAAGCTGTGTACCAGGCTCACCAATAGATTGTGCAGCAATAATACCAACTGATTCACCAATATTAACTAAATCACGTGTTGCCAATCCCATTCCATAACATTTACGGCAAACACCATGTTTTGTATGGCATCCTAATGCAGAACGTACTTTAACCTTCTCCATACCAATGGCTCTAATCTTTTCTGCCATGCTTTCTGTAATCATTGTATCTGTATCAACAATGACTTCTTTTGTTGTTGGGTCAATAATGGTTTCTAATGGGAATCTACCAACTAATCTTTCTTCTAATTTTTCAATAACCTGGTTTCCATCTTTAATGTCTGTTAATTCAACACCTTCATGGGTTCCACAGTCATCTTCACGAATGATAATGTCTTGTGATACATCTACTAATCTTCTAGTTAAGTATCCAGAGTCAGCTGTTCTTAAAGCTGTATCTGTTAAACCTTTTCTAGCACCGTGTGCAGAAATGAAGTATTCTAGAGCATCTAGACCTTCACGGAATGATGATGTAATAGGAATTTCAACTGTTTTACCTGTAGTACTTGCCATAAGTCCACGCATACCTGAAATCTGTCTTAATTGGTTTACATTACCTCTGGCTCCTGATTGACTCATCATATATACTGGGTTTAATTCTTCAAAATTACTCTTCATGGCTTCTGTAACATCATCTGTTGCTTTTTCCCAAATCTTGATAACAGAATTGTATCTTTCCTCGTTAGTTATTAAACCACGTTTATATTGTTTTAATACGTTATTTACTTGTTCGTCAGCATCTGCTAAAATCTGCTTTTTCGCTGCTGGTACTTTAACATCATCAATAGATACTGTAATACCTGCAGTTGTAGAATGTTTGAAACCAGTTGCTTTGATGTAGTCAAGTAATTCTGCTGTTGCACTTAATCCATTGGCATTAATAGATTTTGCAATGATTTTTCCTAATGTCTTTTTAGAAACTGGGAAATCAATTTCTAGTTTCAATAAATTTTCTTTCTTTGTTCTATCAACAAATCCAAGATTTTGTGGAATACCTTGGTTGTAAATAATTCTACCAACTGTTGTTTCAATTTTTCCAGTTACCAATTCTCCATCAATCTCTTTTTCCACTTTTACCCAAATTTTACAATGTAGTCCTAAGTCATGGTTATAATATGCCATAATTGCTTCATCTGGTGAAGAATAGTAATTTCCTTCTCCGATTTCTCCCGGTACTTCCATGGTTAAGTAGTAAGCACCTAAAATCATATCTTGAGTTGGTACTGTTACTGGTTTACCATCTTGTGGTTTAAGCAAGTTATTAACTGATAACATTAAATATCTTGCTTCTGCTTGTGCTTCTGGTGATAATGGTAAATGTATAGCCATTTGGTCACCGTCGAAGTCAGCATTGAAGGCTGTACATACTAATGGGTGAAGCTTAATTGCTCTACCTTCTACTAATACTGGTTCAAAGGCTTGAATACCAAGTCTATGTAGTGTTGGCGCACGGTTTAAAAGTACTGGGTGGTCTTTGATAACATCTTCTAAGATATCCCATACTTCTGGACGTAATCTTTCTACCATTCTTTTTGCATTTTTAATATTATGAGCAATACCACGTCCTACCAATTCTTTCATAACAAATGGTTTAAATAATTCTACTGCCATTTCTTTTGGCACACCACATTGATATAATTTTAATTCTGGACCTACTACGATAACAGAACGTCCTGAATAGTCAACACGTTTACCAAGTAGGTTTTGACGGAATCTACCTTGTTTACCTTTAAGCATATCTGATAAAGATTTTAACGCTCTTCCTCCAGCACCTGTTACTGGTCTACCACGTCTACCATTGTCTATTAAAGCATCTACTGCCTCTTGTAACATTCTTTTTTCATTACGTACAATGATTTCTGGAGCACCTAATTCTAGTAATCTTTTTAAACGATTATTTCTGTTGATTACTCTACGATATAAGTCATTTAGGTCTGATGTTGCAAATCTACCACCATCTAATTGTACCATTGGTCTAATGTCTGGTGGAATAACTGGAACCACATTCATAATCATCCATTCAGGACGATTTCCAGATAGTTTGAAAGCTTCTACGGTATCTAATCTTTTAACGATTTTTGCCTTCTTTTGCTCACTTGCTTTTTCTAGTTCTTTCTTTAATTTTTCTGTTAATTTATCAACATCAACTTCTCTTAATAGCCTTTCAATGGCTTCTGCACCCATTTCAGCTTTGAAAGAACCTCTACCATATTTTTCTTCTGCATCATGGTACTCTTTTTCAGATAATACTTGATATTTAGATAATTCGCTTGTTCCTTTATCTGTTACGATATAGGATGCAAAGTAAATTACCTTTTCCAAGTTTCTTGGTGTAATATCTAACATTAAACCAATTCTACTTGGGATTCCTTTAAAGTACCAAATATGTGCCACTGGTGCAGCAAGTTCAATATGTCCCATTCTTTCACGTCTAACTTTTGATTTTGTTACTTCAACACCACATCTGTCACAGACAATTCCTTTATATCTTACTCTTTTATATTTACCACAATGGCACTCCCAGTCTTTAGTTGGACCAAAAATTCTCTCACAGAACAAACCATCTTTTTCTGGTTTTAAAGTTCTGTAATTAATTGTTTCTGGCTTTTTTACTTCACCTTTTGACCATTCTCTGATTTTTTCATCAGATGCTAAGCCAATTTTAATTTTATTAAAGATTTCTAATTCATCCACGAATTTAGCCCCCTACTATATTTATTTTTTTGGTTTTCACAATGTTCCTTAAGGCTTATCCACTGCTGTGCAATTCCCTCTGGTCAAGCCTTAAGTTCCTTTGTGAAGGCTATTAAATTATTTTACTATTCATTCTCATCTAGCAAATCTTGGTCATTTAACAAATTATCTTCTCCCAAATCTGTATCATCTAGTAAAATTTCATCATCATCAAGATCTTCAAATAAGCTATCTTCGTCTGTATCCATAAGATCATCTAAGTCAGCTATATCTTCAGTTTCTTCTGCATATCCATCTGCAAGTTCATTTTCATCAACAACTGCTTCTTCTTCAGCAAATTTCTTAGTATCTTCAATACTATTGAAGTCAATTCCTTCATCAATATTTTCTTTTAGCTCTAACTCTTGGTTATCTGGTGATAATAAACGTATATCTAATCCTAATGATTGAAGTTCTTTAATCAATACCTTAAATCCTTCTGGTACTCCTGGTTCTGGTACATTTTCACCTTTTACAATAGACTCATAAGTCTTAACACGTCCTACAACGTCATCTGATTTAACAGTTAACATTTCTTGTAGTGTGTAAGCTGCACCATAAGCCTCTAATGCCCAAACTTCCATCTCTCCAAAACGTTGTCCACCAAATTGTGCTTTACCACCTAAAGGTTGTTGTGTTACTAATGAATATGGTCCAGTTGAACGAGCGTGAATCTTATCATCTACTAAGTGGTGAAGTTTTAACATATACATAACACCAACTGTAATTGGGCTATCAAATGGTTCTCCTGTTCTTCCATCATATACCACTGTTTTTCCATCTTCACGAAGTCCAGCCTTCTTTAATAATTCTTGAATTTCTGCGTCTGTTGCACCATCAAATACTGGTGTTGCTACTTTAAATCCTAAAGCTCTTGCTGCCATACCTAAGTGAACCTCTAATACTTGACCTAAGTTCATACGAGAAGGTACACCTAATGGATTTAATACAATATCTACTGGTGTTCCATCTGGTAAGAATGGCATATCTTCTTCTGGTAAAATACGAGAGATAACACCTTTGTTACCGTGACGTCCTGCCATTTTATCACCAACAGATACTTTTCTCTTTGTGGCAATATAGCAACGGATCACTTGGTTAACACCTGGTCCTAATTCATCTGAATTATCTCTTGTAAATATCTTAACATCTACGATGGTTCCAGCCTCTCCATGTGGTACACGAAGTGAAGTATCTCTTACTTCTCTCGCTTTTTCTCCAAAGATAGCACGAAGTAATCTTTCTTCTGCTGTTAGTTCTGTTTCTCCTTTTGGAGTAACTTTACCAACTAAAATATCTCCTGGTCTAACTTCTGCACCAATACGGATAATTCCATTTTCATCTAAGTCTTTTAAGCTGTCATCACCGACATTTGGAATATCACGAGTGATTTCTTCTGGTCCTAATTTTGTATCACGGCATTCGCAATCATATTCTTCAATGTGGATAGAAGTATATACATCTTCTTTTACTAGTCTTTCACTAATTAAAACTGCATCCTCGTAGTTGTATCCTTCCCAAGTTGTGAAAGCAATTAGTACGTTCTTTCCTAATGCCATCTCTCCATTTTGGGTAGCTGGTCCATCTGCAATAAGTTCTCCTTCTTTTACCTTTTCCCCAACAGATACCACTGGTCTTTGGTTAATACAAGTACCACCATTGGTACGTTTGAATTTTCTTAAATGATAAATATCTAATTCGTCTTTCTTGGTTCTAATTTGAATTTCGTCACCTGTTACTTTTTCAACAATACCTTCATTCTTTGCTAAAACAGTAATTCCTGAATCTCTTGCTGCTCTATATTCCATACCAGTTCCTACAATTGGTGAATCAGTTGTTAATAGTGGAACTGCTTGACGTTGCATGTTTGAACCCATTAGAGAACGTTTTACGTCGTCGTGCTCTAAGAATGGAATCATAGCTGCTGCAACAGATACTAATTGTTTTGGTGATACGTCTACAAAATCAACTTGTGCTTTGTCCACCATTGTGATTTCTTCTCTATGACGTACACGAATTCTTTCATTCACAAATCTTCCCTCTTCATCTAATGGTTCAGATGCTTGTGCAATAATATATTTATCTTCCTCATCTGCTGGCATATAGATAATTTCATCTGTTATTTTGCCAGTTTCATGATCTATTTTACGATATGGTGTCTCTACAAATCCATGCTCATTGATAATCGCAAAAGAAGATAATGCTGAGATAAGTCCAATGTTTGGTCCTTCTGGAGATTCTACTGGGCAAAGTCTACCATAGTGAGTATAGTGAATATCACGAACCTCGAAACCTGCTCTTTCTCTTGAAAGTCCACCAGGTCCTAATGCTGAAATTCTTCTTTTATGTGTTAATTCAGAAAGTGGGTTGGTTTGGTCCATGAATTGTGATAATTGTGAACTTCCAAAGAACTCTCTGATAGATGATGTAATTGGTTTTGTGTTAATTAATGTTTGTGGTGTAATAACATCTAAGTCTTGAATTGTCATTCTTTCACGAACAACTCTTTCGAGTCTTGTTAAACCAATTCTAAATTGGTTTTGTAACAACTCTCCCACACAACGAATACGACGATTTCCTAAATGGTCAATATCATCTACATTTCCAAGTCCATGTTCTAAGTTTAATAAATAACTAATAGAAGCCAAAATATCTTCATTTGTAATATATTTTGGTATCAATTCGTCAATACGTTCTTGGATGACATCATGTAAATCTTTTTCTGCTGTTGTGTCAATAATAGATTTTAGAACTGGATAACTTACCATTTCTCTAATATGTAAATCACTTAATTTTACATTTGGTAACATTTCATGAATATTCACTGTTCCATTACCAATTACTTTAACTGGTTTGTCTTCTACTTTAACATCAACGCTGTTGATTCCAGAGTTTTGAATAGCAATAGCTACGTCTTCTGTAATCATAGTATCTTTCTCTGCTAATACTTCCCCTGTTTCTGGGTCAATAATATCAGCAAATGCAATTCTTCCTGTAATTCTAGTTGCTAGGCTTAATTTCTTATTGAATTTATATCTTCCTACTTTTGCTAAATCATATCTTCTTGGATCAAAGAATAATCCATTGAATAAGTTTCTAGCAGCATCTGCTGTTGGAAGTTCTCCTGGTCTTAATTTTTTATAGATTTCAATTAAAGCCTCATCCTGTGTTTTAATTGGATCCTTTTGAAGAGTTTCTTTTAATTTATTTTCTTCTCCAAATAATTGTAAAATTTGTTCATCTGTTACAATTCCAATGGCCTTTAATAAAGTCGTAACTGGAATTTTTCTGGTTCTATCTACTCTGGCATAAAATACATCGTTTCCGTCTGTTTCATATTCAATCCAAGCACCACGAATAGGCATAACAGTAGAAGTATAAATCTTTCTTCCTGTTTTGCTATCAAATTCTGATGCATAGTAGCAACCTGGTGAACGAACTAACTGACTAACGACTACTCTCTCTGCACCATTGATAATAAAAGTACCACTATCTGTCATTAATGGGAAATCACCTAAGTAAATCACTTGCTCTTTGATTTCACCTGTTTCACGATTGATAAGTCTTACTTTTACGTGTAATCTAGTAGAGTATGTTGCATCACGCTCTTTTGCTTCTTCCAATGTGTATTTTGTTTTTTCTTCCATGTAGTAATCTAAGAATTCAAGTACTAGGTTTCCAGAGTAATCGATGATTGGTGAAATATCTCTTAATACTTCTCCAAGCCCTTCTTCTACAAACCAATCATAAGAATCTTTTTGAACTTTGATTAAATTTGGCATTTCGATAGAATCACCAATTTTAGCAAAGGTCTTACGAGAACATTTCTCGTGCTTAATTTCTTTTAACAAAAGAATCACCCCTAAATTAAATTAAGCAGATTGAAAATATAAAGAATATAAATTCCAATAAAAAGTCCTTCTTGCTTCTAAGATAGGTTTACTAAAATTTTTGCTTTCTGCTCCCAAAGCATTATTTCCGTAAGCTAAATTAGAACAATTCCTCTTTTTATTGATTTGATATAAGTAAGTGATGAATTTTCTGGCAGACAACAAAAACGCAGTTGGCACATTTATGTTTACCAACTGGGTTTTATCTTGTTTATTTTATCGCTAAATTTGTATTAACAACCATTCCATCCACCTTTAATTTATTGTGTCAAATTATATCATAGTCTTGTACTGGCTGTCAAGGCATTTTGTAACAAAATTGTAAAGTTTTTGTAATATTTAAGTTGTACTTTATTCTCTATTCTTCTATTCCAATAAATAATTGTACAAATATTTTTCCATAAACAGGACTTTCTATCACACATACTCCTGTATAATTAAATCTTTCTTCTAGAATGTTCTCTCTATGTGTTTTAGAATTTATCCAAGATTCTACTGCTTTCTTTGACGTCATGTTTCCTGCTAAGTTCTCTCCTGCTATATCATAATCTACTTGATTCGCTTTTAGCATTTCAAATGGAGTTCCTAATTGTTCAGAACTATGTGAAAAATATTCATTTTCAACTAAATCTTTTGCTTTTAATTTTGCTGTTTGCTGTAACTTAGCTAATGGTTTTAATACTTCTAGTCCATTCTGCTTTCTATATTGATTTACTAGCTCTAATACTTCTTGTTCTTCTTGTGATAATTCTACTGTTTGTATTATCATTTCTTGTATTCTTTCTTCTTTATCTAATTCTTCTACTCTTGCATTTTGAAATGTCGCGAGCGAAATACTTTCCATCAAAATAAAAATCACAAAGAATAAAACAGTAAGAAGTTGCCTTCTCATTTTTTTCATGTTTGCACATCCCTTAAAAATCTCTCTTTTCTATATTTTTTTCCTAAGTTTTGTGTGTTTAATTATTTTATCCCTTGTAAATTTCTATACTGTTGGAATTTTTACCGCGTAGCGTTAAAAAGCTCCTTACAATATAGTTATGCAAATTTTACAAATACTTAATGTTTTTAACATTTAGTATTTGTTTATTTGCGCTTTTTTATTCTCTTTTGACAAACAACGATTATATTATATCGCATTTTTAACATTATGTCAACTTATTATAACTAATTTTCCAGCTTTTCTTTATCATAAAATTACTTTTTAACTTTATTTTTCTATTGCATATATTTCATCTAATATGCTATGATATATATTAAAGGTGGTGATTTTTATGATGGATTATTATGATGCTAGCAATGAGATTAACAATGACCCTATTCAAACTATGGATATGAACGGTGTTCTTTCTAATACATTTTTTAGAATGTTTTTAGGATTACTAGCAAGTGGTATTACAGCTGCTTTTGCTTACTACTCAGGGTTATATATCCCTCTTATTCTAAGTAATGGCTTTTTCTATTTAGCTATTGCCGAAGTAATTGTAGTTTTAGTTTTCTCTCTTATGTTTAGAAAACTATCTCCTACAGCTGTTACAGTTCTGTTTTTTGCTTATGCATTTTTAAATGGCTTTACCCTATCCGTTATTTTTGCAGCATTTGAATTAAGCTCTATTGCCTATGCTTTCTTTGGTACTGCTGCTTTATTTGGAGCTTTAGCTTTTCTAGGATATAAAACAGAAAAAGATATATCAAGCTGGGGAACTGTTTTAACAGTTGCACTTGTAATAGGACTTGTTTTGACAGTTATTAATCTTTTCCTTAGAAGTTCAACATTAGACATTGCTTTGGATTGGGCAATTTTAGCTATTTTCTTTGGATTAACAGTTTATGATATGAATAAAATTAAAAGAATGGGTGAAGAGGGCTTTTGTGAGTCTGAAAAACTATATGTTTATGGCGCTATGGAATTATATTTAGACTTCATTAACATTTTCCTCCGAGTTCTATCTTTATTTGGAAAAAGAAGAAACTAAAAAATAATGTCGCACTCAGGGACGGATGTCGTACAAACTAACGTCCCTCACGCGGCATTATTGAATTTTCCTTTTTTGTGCAAAGTAGCAAAAAAATGCACAAATTTGGTCTGGAGATATTTTGGCAAGTAGCCTTCCTATCCATACAAAAAATCCTGGAAAGATTAGAATTCTATTTTTGAACATACGCTTTACTGCACATTTTGCAACTTTTCCACTATCTGCCTCTAACAAATTAAATTTTACATCTGCTACTTTATTGAAATTAGTTTTAACTGGTCCCGGACATAAACAACTTATTTTCACCTTGGATTTTTGCATAAATAGTTCTTGCCTAATACTTTGCGTTAACCTTACCACATAGGCTTTCGTAGAATAATAGGTTGCCATAAGGGGGCCCGGCATAAAGCCTGCAATAGAGGCTACATTTAAGATACGCCCTTTATTCTCTTTTACCATATCTCTTAAAAATAGTTTGGTTAAGATATGAAGTGCTACGATGTTAGTATCTATCATTCCTAATTCTTTGTCTAAGTCAGTTTTGGTAAATTCGCCACAGGTTCCAAATCCTGCGTTATTGACTAATATGTCTATAGTTTCATATTGTGTTTGTACGTCTTCATGTAATTTTCTACAGCCATCTCTATCAATTAAGTCCATGCTTCTTATATCTACTTTTATGTCATATTCTTGTTCTAATTCTGCTTTTACTTCCTTTAATGCTCCTTCATTTCTAGCAACTGCAATTATATCATATTTTCTCTTTGCTAATTCTCTAGCAATGTCTTTTCCTATTCCTGATGAGGCTCCTGTGACTAATGCTATCATTTTATTTTCTCCTTATCAAAACAAATTTTCTTATTTTTGTTAATAAATATTGTCTTTATAGTAAATATGGGCTATACTATTATTATCCTTTTTCAAGGAAATCTTGGAGAAAGGAGGCAAAGTACAATGTACCTAATAAAAATTCTACTAAAGATAATCGCTATTGTAGTTAATGTTATTACTCTAGTAATAGAGTTAATAGAAAACTTACATAAATAGCAAAGCCCCTCGTAGGAACAAACTACGAGGGATTATTTTATGCACCTAATCTTATGCTATTTGCTTAAGCTATAATTATTATAGCATACACTTATATTTTATGCAAGAGTTTCACAAAATATTCCTAGAAAAAGACGAGCCGTCGCTCGTCTTTTTCTAGGAATGTCAGTTAGGGGACAGATGTCAGTTAAACTAACGTCCCCAAACTGACACTAGAACTTGATAAATTGTGTAGGATCCACATCATTTCCATAACCAGATTTTGTTCTGATTTCGAAGTGTAAGTGGTGTCCTGTACTGTCCCCCGGATTAGGGTCAGTACTTGGATCTCCACCTTCTAAAGCAATCACTTGGCCCTGTGTTACTTTATCTCCGACTTTTACTCTGATTTCTGATAAGTGTGCATAGAAGCTGTAAATTGTTTCCCCATTAACAATATGTTTCACTTCAATACAGTTACCATATCCGTTTTGTACACCTGCCCATGTTACTTCCCCATCAGTAACTGCAAGTACTTCTGCATGATGTTCTCCTGCAATATCAATTCCTGTGTGTTTTTCATTTGTTTCAGTGATAGGTCCAATTCTGTCCCCATAGTTTGACGTAATGGTGTATTTGCTATTTAGTGGTAAAACGAATTGTCCTTCATAAGCAGAAGTTCCCCTAGTCTCACTGCTTACTATTTTGTTAGCTTTTCTTGCTGCTTTTGTCGCTTCTTGTTTTGCTACTTCATCTGGATTAACCCATTTTACTGTTTTTGCTTTCTTACCGTAGTTTTTCTTTAAGATATTTCTATCTTTTGCATCTACGATACCATCACCATTGAAGTCATATTTTACATTTGCGTCATTTACGCCGTCTGCGTAGCTTACTGTTAAACCGTATTGTTCATTGATGCTTACTAAGTCGTCTAATTCAATTTCGCCTGTTTCAACAACATCACCGGCAAGCATTGCTACTTTGTCTAATTCTGCGCCTTTTCCTTTTGAAATATCAATATGTGTAATTCTATGTGTTAAGTAACCCGGTTTTGTAAATACTACATCATATTCTCCTGGTTCTAACACGATTTCATAACTTCCGTCTGGCTTTGTTTCTACCTCAGCGATAATTTCCCTTACATTCGTTTGAACTGTTCCGCTTGTTTCGTCTAGTTTGATACCATTCAAATCCGTTTTGGTACTTTCCTTTCTTGTGTCATCAGTTTGGTAAACAAAGACTTTGGCAATATGTTTATCCACGATGTTTTCATCTGTAATAGTTCCTGAAATCGTTACCTTTTTCATCAATGTTAATGCATACTCTTTTTCTGTTCCGTCTGGTGCTGTCACTGTAATTCCCCTAATAGTTGTTGTAGAAGTATCTACTTTCCAAGTATTATCATTTGTGCTAGAAGTGTTACTATCTAACTTAACGGTTGCATTTTCATCTTCTGGAATAATCACAATACTTGATTCATTAACATTTTTCACAATATGTTCAAATGTTGTTAAATCTACGTCTTCCCCATTGACTAGTATTTGTTTAATTCCTGTATTATTGCTAATTCTTCTTAAAGTAATGTTATAAGTTTCTTTTGCAACACCGTTTTGAGCAGTTACAACAACTGGTACTACGATAACCTCTTGTTCTAGTGGGATAGTAAGTGTTACCTCGCTGCTTCCTTTTTCTGCCGCTTCATCTCCTATTTTTACAATGGCATTACTATTGGTTGCTTTTACATAGATTTTTGCTTTTGTGTCTAATTTCTTAATGGTTACATCATAAGGTGCTTGTACTTCTTTGTCATTTACTTTGATTAACTCTACTGTTGCATCTGCAGATTCTTTTACAATTAGAATAGTGTATTTTGCTGTCTTGCCTGTTTCAGAAGTAATGGTTACTGCTAACTTCGTAGTTTGTGCAGTAGTTGCAACTGTTTTATTAGCATTTCCTGTTCCTGTTACATCTTCAATTGTAACTGTTGCCCCTTGGCTATTTGCCATAACAGCTACTTCAGACTGATCTACATCTGCTCCAATATAGGCTGTGTAAGTCTTAGTAGTTTCATCATAGTTTTTACATTCAATGCTATTGACTAGCACTGTGTTAATACCCGTATCATCTGATACTTTCTTGATAATTAAAGTTTCGTTTGCGACAGTTCCACTTTGTGAAGTAACAGTAATTGCAACATTGGTGATTTTGTCAGTAGATAGTGTTACAGTTTCCTCGCTAGCTTCCGTTTTAGCCTCCCCATTGGCTATTTGAACGCTTGCGTATTTATTGTTTGCTACTACTTTGACAAGAGCATCTTTGCTATTTTCTGCAACTTCTGCAATGTAGTTACCGTCCTCGTCTTGTTCTATCAAGGTACCATTGACATAGATTTGTTTGATGCTATTATCTGTTGAAATTCGGATTAGCCTGATGTAGTAAGTTTCTTCCACTCCGGTTTCACTTGTAACAATAGCAGATACGAGAGTTTCCTCCTCATCTATGGTTACGGTAGTATTAACATTATGTGTTCCTATGGCGTCTAATACTTCGACTTGTGCATAAGCATTTTCAGACTGAACTTCCAAGCTAGCGCTTGTTGCTCCTGCTGGTATAAATGCTTCATAAGTTTTGGTATCTGCATCATAATTGGTAATAACATTTGAATTTACTTTGACATATTCTATATTATTATTAGCAGATACTTTGTTAATGGTTACTGTATAAACTCTTTGTGATTTATCTTGTGCAGTTACAGTAATATTAACAGTAGTTGTTTTGCCAGTTGCTAAGGTAACTGTCTTAGTGGTTTCTTTTACTTCTGCTGTTTCATTACCAATTGCTACTGTGGCATATTCATTATTAGCAATTGCTTTTAAGGTAAGTTCTAAGGTATCTTCTGGTACATTGATAATATAGTTTTCATCTTCTTCTGGGTCTACTTGTGTACCATCTTTGTATAAGTCTTTTAAGGTATTATCTGTTGATTCCTTTTGCATAGCAATTGTATAGGTTTTTACACTATCATTTTCTGCAATGACATCTACATAAACATAAGTAATATCTGCATCTGTTGTAGCTGTGTAAGTAATTACTTGTGTAGCAGTATTTCCATCAATATTTAATGTAGCATAAGGGCTGATAGCTTTTACTTCAACACTAGCAGTGGCAGCTGTTGCTGGTATAAATGCTTGATATGTAGAAGTGTCTTCGTCATACTCTGTTACAACTACTCCATTTACTTTGACATATTCTAAATTCTTGTTGTCTGACACAATGTTAATCGTCAAAGTAGTTTCTTTTGTTGTAATGCCATCTTCTGCTATGATTTTAATTGGAACAGTTATCTGTCTTGTACCTGTTGTGGTATATTCTTTTGTTCCTTCTCCCTTATTTTCTAATGCGGTTCCATCTAATAAGATTTGAGCATCTTTATTCGTGGTTTTAATTCTTACAGTTGCCTTTGTTTCACTTTCTACTACTTCTGCTGTATAGCTTCCGTCATCATTTGCAGCGATATCTACATCATTGACAAATAATTTTAAGATAGATGCATCTTGTGATAATTTCTTGATGACTAATGTTCTATTTTCTGTTGTTCCATCTTCTGCAACTACTGTAATGGTAATATCGTTGATTTCTCCGGCAGTTGATACATTTTCCGTAGCAGTATGTTTACTAAATGCCCCCGCTTCTATTCTGACAGTTGCTTCCGCATTTTCTGTTTCCACAGTAACGGTAGCTTCGTCTACTGAATAGTCTACAATATGTGTATAAGTTTTTGTTTCTTCATCATAAGTTGTAACATCTTTTCCATTGACAGTTACTTTGATGATATTCGTATTATTCGATACTTGCTCAATGTTTAAAGTATAAGTTTTACTATCTTTTCCGTTTTGTGCTGTGATGACAATTGGTACAGCTACCACTTTTTGATTTGCTGGTAAGGTTACTTTTACTGTGTTTTTACCTGTCTGTTTTGCGCTTCCATTGATTTGAACACCAGCATATTGGTTTGCTGCGATAACTTCTACTTCTGCCTCTGTCGCTCCCGGTGTTGCTGTAATGTAGTAAGTACTTTCATCTACGACAATAGCACCTTTATTGTCAACTTTTACACTTTGGATTTCAATATCAGAAGATTCTTTTGCAATAATAACAGTATATTGTTTTACACTTCCGTCTTCAGCAGTTACCTTCATTGCAATTGTCTTTTCTGTTTGGTCCATTGTGATATCTTTTGTAACAGTATGTACTTTTTCGTCATCTTCTCCTAACTTGATAGTTGCTCCACTATGGGTGGTTTCTACATACAAGTTAGCATTTGTCACATCTTCTTTGATAAACGCTCTATAAATTCCGTCTACTTCTGTGATTTCTACATTATTGACTTTAACGGTTTGAAGCGTATTATCACTAGATACTTTTTGTACATTTACGGTATAAGTTTTTTCTGTTCCGTCTTGTGCCTTTACAGTAACTGTTACTGTCTTACTATTTACTCCTGTTAAATTTAAAGTATAACTATCTGTTCCCAATGCAAATGCGTTATCTTCAATTTTAACCTGAGCATAAGGACTTGTTGTTTTTACTTCCATTGTATAACTATTATCTTGTACTGGCACTTTGACAGTATAGCTTCCATCATCTTCTTCTGTTCCTACTTGACTGTCTACTTTGACATATTCTAGTGTAGTATCTTGAGATTTTTTCATAATCTTTAACGTATATTCTACTTGGTCTTCTTCAATAGGTGATTTCACAATAATTTTGCTAATTGTTTCATCTTCTGTGGTAGCTACTGTATAGTTTGTAGTTCCAATATTGTTAATGGTTTCTCCTACTTTTACTTGTACTTTACTTGAGGTTGGTGTTACCACCACATTACTTTGTGTGCTTGTAGGGTCTACCCATGCAATATAGGTTCCGTCCTCTTGTTTTTCTGCGGCTACTCCGTCTACTGTAATACTATCTAAAGTTAGAACATATTTCTTGATAATGGTTAATGTATACTCTTTTTCTTCTCCACTTTCTGATTTTACTGTGATAATCACTGTATTGGTATCATTTGGTAAAGTAACTTCTTTTGTTTGTGTATTTACTTCATAACTGTTATCCCCAATTTTTACTTCTGCTACTTTACTTGAAGTAACTGCGGTTAATTCTAACTTCGTTAATTCATTTGATACGATCATTTGGTAAGTGGTTTCAGAAGTTTGAACTACTGCATCTTCTGGTACATCTTTTCCTGAAATAGATAACAATGTATTATCTGTTGAATTTCTTTGTAGTGTTAGTGGATAGATTTTCTTTGTACCGTCTGGTGCGGTCACTGTAATTTCTATTGTTTTTTCTTCTTCGTTAACGTCCACTGTATTTTGATTTTCTTTTACTGCATCTGTGTTTCCGTCAACAGATACTTTTGCATCTGGATTTGTAGCAATTGCTTTGACTAAGCAGGTAGTATTATTTCCGATTTTTGCTACATATTTTCCATCTACTGCGATTACCTCATTTCCGTCCACATAAATTCCTACGATACTGGTATCATTAGATAGTTTTTCTACATTTAGCTTGTAGGTCTTTGTATTTCCGTCTTCTGCGGTAACTATAATATCAAATACAGTAACATCTCCTGTTAAGGTTCCTACTTCTGTCACAATATTAGTGGTTCCTGCTTTGTTAATTCCTGTTGTTGCATTTTCGTCCCCAGCCTTTGCCTCAATCTTAACACTTGTTGTAGAGTTAACTACTTTGACATAGTATTGTCCATCATCTGCTGGTTCTACAAAGCTTTCATCTACTTTTAAGTATGCTAAGATAGTATCTTGTGACCTTGGGTAGATTTCTAATTCATATTGTTCTTTACTTTCTTTATCTTGAGCCGTAACTTCTATTGCTACTTTAGTAGGTGCTGGCTCTGTCTTGGCTATATTTTGTGTACTTTGTGCTAAGATAGCATCAAAGTTATCTATTTTAACCATTGCCAAGCTATCTTCTGCTTTTGCAGTTACTGCATAAGTTGTTAAATTGCTTGGTACTCTGACCACATATTTATTAGAATATGGTTGTAAGACAGCAGTTACACCATTGACTGT
Organism: uncultured Clostridia bacterium; assembly: GCA_910589185.1. Lineage (GTDB taxonomy): Bacteria > Bacillota > Clostridia > TANB77 > CAG-508 > CAG-273. The sequence continues at coordinate 32,342 of CAJUSU010000001.1, read as the reverse complement.
GATTTCTGTTAATTTAGTGTTATCTGGTACACTATGAATAATTAAGTCATAAGTCTTGGTGGTACCATCTTCTGCTTTGACATTGATTTTAACAGTAATTTCTTTCGCGTCCATAGCAATTTGTTTCGTAATAGTTTGTAGTTCATAAACAATATTGTTTAATGCTACTTCTGCTGCTTCATCAGTAGTTTTTGCTTCCACTGTTACGTCATCTACTTTTTGTGTCAAGGTAATTTCATAAGTATCTGCTTTTTCTGCTGATTTAACAGCATTTGCTCCATTTACTTTAACATATTCTAAGGTAACATCGCTTGACTGTTTTTCTAAAATTAAAGTATAAGTTTTTTCGTCTCCGTCTTGTGCTTTTACCTTAATTTGCAAGGTTGCGCTTTCTGTGTTAAAGGTATATGCTAAAGTGTCTTGTTTTACTTGATAACTGTTAGTTTCAATGGCAACTTCTGCTAATTCATAATTTGCGACTGCTGTAATAGTTAAGTTCTCGTACTTCTCATTGATTTTTACTCTATAAGTATCGGTTCCCGCATCTCTTGTTGCATCTACTGATATTTCATTATTAGAAATACGAATATATTTTAAACTATTATCTGTTGATGGCTTTTTAATGGTTAGGGTATAAGTTGCAGTTTTGCTAACATCTTCTGCGTCTGTAATGGTAATAGTGTAAATATTGCTATTGTCAGGAGTAGCAACTACTACTTTTGAACTTCCTACTTCTTGAGCGTTGCTTCCAATCTGAACATTACTTGTATTTACTGCTGCAATTGCCAATACTTCTGCGGTTTGACTGTTACTTGCTACAACTGCCTCATATTGATTGTCACTTACCTTAGTTGCTTTTTCACCATTAACAAATAAGTCAGCTAAGTCAGAACCGTCTACCTTCTTGGTAATGGTCAAAGTATATTCTTTTTCTTCTTCTCCCATTCCAACTTTGATTTTAACAATTGTTACATCTCCTGTTAAAGTAATGGTTCTTGTTGTTTCTTTGACCTCTGCTCCTAAGTTATTGATGTTAACATTAGCTAAATCATATAGTGCTATTGCTTTTACATCTACTTGGGTAGAGTCTTTTTCTACAACCATACTATAATTTAAGTGGTTATTTTTAGTAGCTTCTTTTCCGTCAACTGTAACACTTTCTAATTCTGTTACTGCTGATTTTTTGTAAATGGTTAATACATAGTTGACTTCTTTTCCGCTTTCTGCAATGACTTGAATTGGTACTGTTCTAATTAAAGTATCTACTAAAGATAAATCTTCAGTTGCTTCATGAACTTTTACGCTATTGCTATCAATTCCTACTTTAGCTTGCTGATGTGTAGTAACTGCTTTGACTGTTGCTAAGTCTGCGTCTTCTACTACAATAGAGTAGTTAGTTCCACCTGTTGCTGTTGCTTCTGTGCCATTAACTGTTAGGCTTTCTAAAGTCGTTATAGTAGATTGTTTGATAACATCTAAGGTGTAATCAAATACGGTTCCATTTGAAGTTTGTACTTTAATTGGAATTTGTGTAACAGAGTTTGGTAAGCTAACCACTTGTGTTAGGCTTCCATTTTCAAACCACGTTGTTCCACCATCAATACTAATTTTGTCTGTTTTGTCTTTTGTTGTAATAACTAGACTTCCGTTGTCTTTATCTGTTGCAATGGTTACTTCATATTTTTTGGCTCCTGATACTTGTGCATCTACTTCATTAACTGCTAATTTTTCTAACCTCTGTGCCTCTAATGGTTCTACAACTACCATTACTTCTACTTCTGCTCCTGTGTCTTTTTGTGTCACTGTGATAGTTGTTTCACCTTCGGCAATTGCTTTAATTTGAGCAGGTGCCTCGACTGTAACAATATTTGTATCATTTGATACCCAATCAAAATCGTTAATGGTTCTATTATCTTGTTTTAACACATTATATCTTTCTGAAGTTAAGGTTAAGTCTTTGATGTCGTTGGTACTCATTAAGATATTGTTTGGTGATACGGTAAAGCTACGTTTACCTACTAGGGTATATTCTTCTGAATTATCAGTTGTATCATTTCCTAGTGAACCATATTGGTTTTGTCCTTTACTATAAACTAGACCGCTTGTAGCGATATAGTAGGTATTATTCATACCACTACCAATAGTTAGAACCTCTCCGATTTCTCCATTGCTACTAATGCCTCCGTCAAATAGTTTTCCGCTGTTATTTAAGATTAAATAGTTAGTTCCTTTTGCTGCGATATCGACTGCATCTTTACTACTATAAAGGGTAGTAGTTTGTTCCCCAACTTGAACTACATTTCCTTCTTTGGTAAGTACGATTAAGTCTTTACCTGCTGCGGCTTTAGCGCTATTTGCAATTCCACTAACGGCTACCGGAACTTTGCTTTCAATACTTCCTAATTTTCCGCTAACATAGATTGTTCCATTACTGTCTACTAAGGCAATATATCCTTCTCCTGCTGCTACATCAATAATGTTAGCACCTGGAATTTCTACTTTGACTGGTAAGTCTTTGGTATCAAGGTTTCCAATTCCTAATTTACCATTGGTGTTAGCACCCCATGTATAGACTTCTCCATATTTGGTTAGAGCTATACTATGTTTGCTTCCTGCTGCAATTTTAACAACATTTTCAAGGTTTGGAATGACAGTTGGTGTTTGACGTGAGGTTCTATCCCCTAGTCCTAATTGACCATATTGGTTATCTCCTACACTCCATACTGTTCCGTCATTCTTTAGAATTAAGGTAAAGTTATCTCCTGCTGTGATATCTGTATAAGATTTTAGGATATTGATTTCTTTTGGTACTTTAGAAGCTACGAAGCTAGAATCTCCAAGCTGACCATTTGAGTTATATCCAAAACTCCATACACTACCATCTGCTTTTAATACAACTGCATAGTTAATTCCACCTGCTACTTTTGGTGCTACTTTATTTCCCGGTTCAGTCACACGGATAATAGCAATTTGTTCTGCTTTGCTAGTGTTTTCTATTACTTTTACCCAAGTGGTTCCTACTTTTTTACCTGTTACATTTCCGTTTTCGTCCACTACTGCGATATCTTCATTTAAGGAAATATAGCTGAAATTGTTTTCTAATGTATTATTTTCAAATACATTGAACTCAAATTGTGGGTTAACTTGTAACTGCTTACTGGTGTCTTTATTAACACTAATGTCATTCTCTACAAGGTAGAAATTTTGGATACCAATTTGTGTAGGTACTCTACTATTTGATTTTGTTCTAATAGCATTTGTACCGTGGTAATAGTCTCCCCAAGCCCATACAGTACCATCATTTTTGATTGCCATATCATAAGTGTTTCCTGTGTCAATTCCATATACTTCATCAATGGTGTCTACTAATGTAAAGGTTACTTGGTTGTCTTTGCTAGTGGTTCCTAGTTGTCCTAAACTGTTTAGTCCTGTACTATATAGCTTACCTTCTTTGGTTAAGATACTAGAATGTGATTTTCCGCTTGAAACTTGTTTTGCATTGGCAATATCTACTTTAACAGGTTGGTTTATATTGCTTGTATTTCCTGTACCTAATTGACCATATACGTTATAGCCCCATACATATACTTCATTTTTGGTACTTAGTGCCATATTGTGATATTCCCCTGCTGAAATGTATGCAATGTTTGACAAGTTTGTAGCTACCTTGAAAGTATTTCTCTTATAGTCATCACCAGTTAAACTTCCAAAACTGTTATTTCCAGTTGTATAAACTGTTCCATTTGTGGTTACGATGACCGTATGTGATTTACCAGCTGTAACATCTAATACATTTTTCAAAGTTCTTACTTTAGTTGGTAATAGTCTATTATCATTATTTCCTAGTCCTAGTTGTCCGTCCGTGTTTAGTCCCCAAGCCATTAAGCTATTGTCTGCTGTAATTGCATAAGAACTGTTATGACCTGCTGCTATTTTGATGGCTTTACTTCCTAGTTCTAGTTTGATAGGTTGATTACTACTTGCTATTTCTGATGTTCCTAATTGATAATAGCTATTTGAGCCCCACGCCCATACTTCACCGTTTTCGTCTAATGCTAACACATGATTTTCTCCAACTGCAATTTCTTTGATTTTAACTTCTGGGTTAAATACTACTTGATTTAAGTTATCAGAAGCTGTGTTGTTTCCATTTCCTAATTCTCCGTTATCGTTTGCACCATAGGTCCAAACAGTTCCGTCTGCTTTTAGGATAACATTACTTGAATTTGTAGTTTTAACTAATGGATTAACATTTGCATTTTTTCTAATTACGGTTACTTGTACAATTGCTTGGTGGTCAGTTCCATCTTGTGTTACTGTAACAGAGGTAACTCCCTCTTTTACTCCTGTAATTTTTCCATTATTATCAATGGTTGCTATACTATTATCATTTAACTTATAGGTTAAACTTCCTTTTTCTAAATCTTGAATTAGGTTAAAAGATTTGACATTTGCATTTAATGTGATTTCTTCATCAATATGTAGTGTTACATGGTGGTTGTCCACCACTACTTCTTCTGAACCTACTAATACTGGCTGGGTAGAGTTTGCGTCTACACCATTTCCAAGTGTACCATTTTCTCCATTACCCCAAGCATATACCCTACCGTCATTTGCTACGAAGGCTGCATGGTTAGTTCCTGCTGCTACTTTCATTGCATTTTGGATATTGGTATTTCTTCTAGGTAAGATTTGGTCATTTACTTGGTCTGTTCCTAGTTTGTTATTTTCATTTGAACCCCAAGTATAAACTGTTCCATTGTCTAGAACTGCCATACTGAAATTCTTTCCTGCTGCAATGTCTACTACACCAGTTAAAATTCCAGTTCCGACATTGTTTTTTACTTGTGTTGGTGTCATGATATTGGTTTTTGTACCAATTCCACCTTGTCCATTGGTGTTTGTTCCTAAGCTATATACTGTTTTTGCTTGGCTTAAGAATAAGGTGTGGTTATCGCCTTGTGCGATTTTGATAATGTTTTCTAATTTTTCAACTTGGCTTCCTGTGCTTAAGTCAAATACTTTCTTATCCATTGTGATACCATAGTTACCACTAATTTGTGCCATTTTTGGTAAGTTTGCTATTTTGGTAGCTACTTTGTTATAGCCTGCTCCACAAGCATATACAATTCCTTCATTGTCTAATAAGTAGGTTGTATTACCATGTGCTGCTACCATAACAAGATTTTCTAATGGTTTTCCATTTTCATTTAACACATTGGTTAAGTCTTTACTATTTACACTGGTTCCATTTCCACATTGTCCGTTACCATTCTTACCTGCAGTATAGGCTTTTCCTTCTTCTGATAAAACTACGATGTGTTCTAAACCGGTTGCAATTTGTCTTGTTCTTGAAGCTGTTTGAATTACTTGTGGTTCATTATGGTTGTCTAGGCTTCCCACACCTAGTTTTCCATAAGTTCCTGAACCCCAACTCCATAAGCTTCCGTCTGCTTTTAGTGCTAAGTTAAAGTCTGTACCTGCTTTTAGGTCGATAACTGATTTTGCGTTTGGTCTTACGACTTCTACATAAATTGCTGATTTTTGTTCTGATGCTGGGTGTGAAATTACGATAGGAGTAATTCCTTCTTTGACACCTGTTACTCGAATGTCTTGTGTTGTAGCAATTCCTGTATTCATACTTTCAAAGGTAAAGCCGTCACTTGCGATAACATCTTTTCTTAAATTGAAGGTATTATTTAAAGTAGCGCTAATGCCTTTGGTTTCTCCTTCTTCGATAGTGATGTAGTCTTTGTCTGTTTGTACTTTGACAGTTCCAATTACGCTAGGAGTAATTATTTCTTTTTCGTCTTGTGCTAGTTGTCCATAATCATTATTACCCCAAGAGTATACAAATCCTTCATCATTGACATAGATACCGAAGTTTTGACCTGCTGAAATTCTTTGTACTTTTGTGCTATCTATCTTCGTAGGAGCCATGTTATAAGTAGCACTTGTGTTTTGTCCTAAGCTTGATTTTGTATTTCTTCCAAAGCTATATACTTCTCCTGCACTAGTTAGTACATAAGAGGTGTATAGGTTAGCTTTGACTGATTCTACTTTTGGTAAGTTTGAAATCACTACTGGTTTGTCTGCATTAGTAGTATTTCCTGTACCTAGTTGTCCGTAGTTATTTGCTCCAAATCCATATACTGTTCCGTCTGCTTTTAAAGCTAAGTTGTGGCTATCTCCTGACGCGATTTCTACAATATTGGTTAAGGTTGGTGTTTTCTCATTTAGGTTTTTCATATTCCATACTGTGCCTTGTTCTGATAGGAGTATTCTTCCTGTCATATCAATGACTTTTGCGTGGAAATCTACCTTTTCAGGTTGTTTACTATAACCTTCTCCCCATACGAATAGTTCTCCGTCTTGGTTTAATGCCATACTCATATTTTTGTAGGCTGCTATTTTAACAATGTTGGTTAAACCTTCTACTTTGACTAATTCTCCGCTGTTTGTATTTGTGTTGTTACCTAGTTGTCCGTTTGCGTTTAGTCCAAAGCCATATACATTTCCATTTGTATCTAATGCTAAGTTGTGGTTGCTACCTACTGCAATTTTGGTGAATTTTGTATTTTCTGGTAATTTTACTTCTTGTGGCTTATGGTAAGTTGTACTTTCTACACTTCCTAAACCTAATTGACCATAACTATTATCTCCAAATGCCCATAGAGTTCCATTTGTTTTGAGTGCTAAGGTATGTCTTAAACCACCCTGTGCGTCCATTGCTGCAATTTCTTGTGGTGCTAGTACATTTACCTCTACCCTTCTTGTTAACTCTCCTGCGGTAATATTGATATAGGTTTTGCCAATATTTCTTGAAGTTACCATACCATTTTCGCCAACTGCTGCTACTGTGTCATCTTCTGATGTATAAGTGAATTTTACGTCTGCTGAGTTGTTATATAAATTAAATCCAAAGTTATAAGTAGCGTTAATTGGTTGTTCTACATTCAATTCATGGAATACCAATTCTAATTTGTTAGTACTGATGTAGTCTTGACTGATGTTTTCTGGTGTATGAATGGTGACTGTTGAGGTATTTCCTAGTTGTCCAAATTCGTTAGTACCAGTTGCCCATACACTTCCATCTTCTTTTGCATAAACACTGTAATTTTTGCCCATTGCGATAATAAAGATTTGATCTAGTTCTTTTGTAGCACTTTCCATTACATGAGTAGGTGTAGCGGTATTGGTGGTTGTTCCATTACCAAGTCCGCCAAAGCCATTTGTTCCCCAACCTAAGACTTTTCCTTCATCTGTAATGGCTAGTCCTGCGTAATATCCTGCTGAAATACTAGCAATGTCTTTCATTCTATTGGTTTTTCCGGCAATTTGTTTTGGAGTAGAGCCTCCAACATCTGTTAATGCTCCTAGGGTACTATATCCCCAACCCCAAACAGTTCCGTCATCTTTTAAGGCAATAACTTGCTCTGTGCTTGTTGCTGAAATTTCTATGATTCCTGTTAAGTTTGGTATTTTAACTGGTTGTGTTCTTAAAGTATTGGTTCCATCTCCTAATTGACCTCTATTGTTATATCCCCAAGCGTAAGCTTCTCCTTCGTCTGTGATAGCATAAGCTGATAGGTTTCCACCTGCAATTTTGGTGATATTAGATAGTCCTAGGGTTTTGGTTGGCATAGTTTGGTTGGTTTTTGCTCCATTTCCGATTTGTCCTGAAGTTCCAAGTCCCCATGCATATACCTTGCCTTCACTGGTTACTACCATTGATAATTGGTTTGCGGTAGCAATTTCTTTGATGTTTTGTAGAACATTGACACCTGTTTCATCTCTGACTTGTACTGGTACATTTGAGTTTTGTAATAAGCCTGTACCTAGTTGTCCTGCTGTACCTTGTCCCCAAGCCCAAACAGTTCCGTCTTTCTTTAAGGCTAGTGTGTGGTTACCACTGGTTGCAATTTTTATTACATTATCGATGTCTACTTTTGTAGGTGCAATTCTGTTTTTGTTGTCTCCTAGACCTAATTGTCCTTTGTCGTTTTGTCCCCAAGTCCAAACAGTTCCGTCTGCTTTTAGGGCTACTGTTGTACTTTCACCAGTTACAATTTGTGGGAAGGCAACATCTTTTTCGTCTAATACATAAACATCTACATAAATGGTTTTTTCTGTATTGGTTTCTGTAATTCCTATTTTGGTTTTACCACGTTTAACACCTGTGATAACACCTTTTTCTGATACATCAGCAGTGGTGGTGTCTTTACTTGCAAAAGCAAAATCTCCGTCTGCTCCGTCATCATATAATAAGTTAAAGCCTACTCCTAATACTGGACTTAAGTTGTATTTTCCTCCTACTGCATTAATTGTAATAGAAGTTTCTTTGACTTTAATTCTAATTTCACTAATGCATACCCAAGATTTTTTGTTGATGGTAGTTTCATCACCAATTTGTCCATAGTTGTTCTTTCCTACTGTCCATACAGTTCCGTCTTCTCTAACAAGGATAGAATGTGCATTTCCTGCTGCTACTTCTAGAACTTCTGTGATTTCATCTGCTCCACCTGCATAAGTAATTGGCACAGCATTTAGTTTATTTGTGGTTTGGTCATCACCTAATTGAGAATTTGTATCTAGTCCCCAACCATAAGCTAAACCATTTTTAGTTTTGGCTAGAACGTGTTTGGTTCCTGCTGCTACATATTCTACATTGGTTAATGGTGTTTTATCAGCTTGTAATACTTGTTTTGGTGTAATTTGGTTAGTTTTATTACCAATACCTAATTGTCCTACATCATTCACACCAAAGCTATATACTTCTCCATTTTCTGTAACTACCATACCATAATTGGTTCCCATCTCTACTTGTGCAATTTTACTAACAGAAGTTAATTTGGTTGGTAAAATGGCATTGGTTTTGGTTCCAAGTCCTAATTGTCCTGAAGTATTTAAGCCCCATACCCAAACATTTCCGTCTGTGTCTAATGCCATACTAGAGTGGTTACCTGCTGCAATATCTTTAATTCCACTAATTCTTCTTACTTCCACTGGTACATTTCTTCTTGTTGTAGTATTATCACCTAATTGACCATAAGCATTATAGCCCCAACCATAAACTGTTCCGTCTGATTTTAATGCAATAGAATGGTTTGCTCCTGCTTCAATTCTGATGATATTTTCTAAGCCTTGTACTTGGACTGGCTGACTAACATTTGTGGTAGTATTGTTTCCAATTTGACCATAATTGTTTAATCCCATTGCCCAAACAGTTCCATCTTGTTTTAGTAATAAGGTGTGGTGGTTTCCTACTGCAATATCAATTACTCCTGTGATATTGACCTTTGTTGGCTCTAATCTTCTTGCTGTATCTCCTAAGCCTAACTCTCCATAATTGTTATATCCCCATGTCCATACAGTTCCGTCTGATTTTAAGGCTACATTGTAGTCTACACCACTTGCTACTTTAGGGTTAGCAATATCTCCTTCTCTTACAACATTTAAGATAACAGTGGCTTTATTGCCTGTTTCTTGATTTGTTATTTCAATACTGGTGCTTCCATATTTTAGAGCAGTTACTACTCCATTTGCGTCAACGCTAGCAATATCTTTGTTTAATACTTTGTAGGTATAGTTTTCAGTTTGTAGGTTGTTATATAAAATGTTAAAGCCTAAATTCAACTTACATTCTATTTGTTTTTGACTACCAATTTGTTGCATTGTCATAATTGGTTCTTTTACTTCTAGTGATGTATGGCTAATACCTACTAGGTAATTAGATTGCTTGGTGGTTTTATCTCCTAATTGACCATAAGCGTTATATCCTGCGGTATATACACTTCCTATGTTGTTAGCTACTAAGGCTGTATTATTGGTTTGTGCACCTAATAAAACATTTGTGAAGTCTCCTTCACCATATTCTCCAAGCATTTTGGTAAAGTATTTGTTTGCAACTGTTGTTCCATTAGCTGCTGCACCATAAGCGTTATATCCTGCGGTATATACAGTTCCGTCTTTTCTTAAAATCATAGTTGTGCAATTTCTTGCAACAATGTCTGCTGCATTAGTTATGACTGCTCCACCGACTTCTTTTGCTTCTACAATTAAGGTTTTATTTGTGGTATTTCCTTGTGCTAATTGTCCATAATTATTTTGTCCTGTTGAATATACTCTGCCATTTTCACCTAATAATATGGTATGACCGTTACCTGCTTCTACTTTGGCAATACCTGTCATTTCTCCTGTACCTGCTGGGTTCTTTATTTTAAGTGGAATGGTGCTAACTGTTGTGTTATTTTGTCCTAATTGTCCAATATTATTGTTTCCTGCTGCCCAAACAGTTCCGTCTGATACTAGCATAATTAAGTAATTTCCATTAGCTGCAATTTCCATAATACTACTAACACGTCTTACTCTTGTTGGTAATTTAGCGGTTGTTTTGGTGTTATTTCCAAGTTGTCCATAAGCGTTATATCCCCAAGCAACTACTGTTCCATCTGATTTCAATGCTGCCATGTGGTACTCACCTGCTGTGATACCAATAATATCCGTTAAATTTGCCAAACCATTTTCTGATTTTACTTGAATAAAGTTGGTGGTGTTTGTTGTGTTGTTTTGTCCTAATTGTCCATAGTTATTTTGTCCTGTTACCCAAACAGTTCCGTCCTTTTTCAATACTGCTGTGAAGTTTCCACCTGCTGCTACATCAATGACATCTGTCATATTAGTTTTGACTGGTTCTAATTGGTTTGCTGTATTTCCAATACCTAATTGTCCATAGCCATTGTAACCCCAAGTCCATACGGTTCCGTCTGCTTTTAAGGCTACATAGTGGTTTGCTCCACCGTCTACTTTTGGAACCACTATACCATCTCTATATGGTACTACTACTTTTACAGTGGTAGTTAATCCTAAGGTGTCATTGGTAATTCTAATATAAGTAGTTCCGCTTCCTGCTGAAGTAATATTTCCGTCTTGGTCTACTGTTGCGATACTGGTATTTAAACTCTTAAAGGTATTTGCACCTGCTGTTGCTGTGTCTGTTAATAGGTTAAATCCACTATTGGCTTTGACATTTACCTTTTTGGTTTCTCCAAGATTTTGACTAAATAATAAGTATTTTTGGTCTACTTCTAATTGTGGATTACTGATACATTCTACGGTTAATCTTTTAGCAGTTGAGTCATTTCCCAGTTCTCCGTTTCCATTATATCCTGTGGTCCATACAGTTCCGTCATATTTGACAAAAGTTGCATGGTATCCATTAGAAGATGCAAGCATTACATCATCTAAGTTTCCACCTGCTGTTCCACCTAATACTTGTTTTGGTACTTTTTGAGTAGTTGCATTATTGATACCTAATTGTCCGTGTCTGTTATCTCCCCAAGCATATACATCTCCTGCTTTGTCAACAGCATAAGATGAGTAATAACCTGCTTCAATTCTAACAATGTTTTCTAGATATCCTGTGCCTCCTACTCCTAATACCTTTTGAGGTCTAGTTTGTGAAGTGGTATTGTTAATTCCTAATTCGTACTCTGCATTTCTTCCCATAGCCCAAACATTTCCGTTTGCGTCTAAGGCTAGTGTGTACCAACCACCACCTGATACTTGAATAATATTATTTAATACTCCTGTACCTGTGGTATCTTGTACTTGTCTAATTCTGGTGTATGCTGTTTTATTACCTACACCCATACCACCATTACAGTTATGTCCTACTGACCATAAACTTCCATCTTCTTTAATTAAGAAGGTTTCACATTGACCAATGGTGATGTCTTTTACTTCTTTGACGTGTGCTGAACCATTGTGATTTAGCATATATACTGGGAAGTATCTGTCTGTGCTAGTTCCGTCACCTAAAATTGCTTGTGTATTAGCACCACAGCCTACAACTTCTCCTGTTTCTAATATAGCTACCCAAGAATATCTACAAGCTGCAATTTTCTTTACTCTTGGTAATGGATCTCCATTTACACCTTTCACTGGTACTGGTGTTAGGCTTTCTGCTGTGTTTCCTTGTGCTAATTGTCCTCTATCATTAAAGCCCCATACCCATACACTTCCGTCTTTCTTTAATGCCATTGAGAAGTGGTCTCCTGCTGCAATATCAATGACATCTGTTAGTCCGATTTTTTGTGGTATATAACTACTCTTGGTCGTTCCATCTCCTAATTGTCCATGATGGTTATATCCCCATGTCCATACAGTTCCGTCAGCTTTTAAGGCAATAGTATGATTTATTCCTGATACTACTTTTGGTGTAGCAATTGCGTTATTTTCTAATACGCTAACTTGTACTGTGGTTACTTTAGCAGATAAGTGGTCATTTACAACAATTGTGGTAATACCCATTCCTGTTGCTGTAATTGTTCCATTTTTTGAAACAGTTGCTACTGCTTCATTTAAGCTTTGGTAAGTTACTCTTGTCATGGTTTCATCTTCTGTTGCTCTAAATAAGTTGAAAGATTGCATTGCTACTTTTAAGTTTTGAGTATCTCCAACTTCCATTGTCACTTCACTAGGTGTTGCTACTATTTTTGAACCAATATAGAGTGGGTAAGTTGATTTTGCAATTGTGATGTCTCCCACTTGTTTTTGGCTATTTAAGCCCCAAACTTCTACATATCCTGTGTCTTCTACTGCCATTCCATGATTTGCTCCTGCTCCGATATATAGGATATTGCTTAAAATGCCGTCTTGTGTATGGTTAACCACTTCTACTGGGAATAGGCTGTTAGCTAAAGCTTCATTTCCTAATTCTCCATTGGTTCCAAGTCCCCAAGAAACTACGGTTCCATCTTTTCGTAAAGCATAAGTTGTGTTTGCTCCTGATTTGATACTTTTTACCTGTGCTAAAGTATCTGTTCCGCCAACTCCAACTACTGTTACTGGTAGTTTTGTATTTACTTTTCCACCATCTCCTAGTTGTCCTGAAGTTCCAAGTCCTACTGATTTTACAGTTCCATCTGCTTTTAAAATATGTGTACTATAATTGGTTGCTGAAATACTGATGGCATCTGATACATAAGTATCTGCTGTTTCTAATACTTTGACTGGAATTAGTCTTTGTGTATTCGTATTATCACTTAATTGGCCATTTCCATTATCGCCCCAAGTGTAAATACTTCCGTCTGCTTTTAAAGCAACTGTGTGTCTAATACCACAAGCTACTTTGATAATGCCTGAAAGGTTAGCTTTTACTCTTGTTGGTGTGTATTTAGCAGTTTTGGTTCCGTCGCCTAGTTGTCCGTAATCATTCTTTCCCCAGGTCCATACTTCACCTTTTTTGTTAATAGCTACTGAGTAGTCTTCTCCTGCTGCAATATAGATAATGTCTTGAAGTGGACTACTTGCATCTTCTGCTAATACTTGTACTGGTGTATATCTTGTGATTTGTGTATTATCTCCTAATTGTCCATAGTTGTTATATCCCCATGCCCATACAGTTCCGTCATTCTTTAAAGCTAAAACATGATTTTTTCCACTGGCTACCATTTGAATGTCTGTTAAAAATCCAGTTGCATCTTTTCCAAGAACTTGTGTTGGCATTTCTGTTGTTACAGTGGTGTTATTTCCTAATTGTCCAAATTTGTTATATCCCCATGTCCATACAGTTCCATCACCTTTTAAAGCAACAGAATGTGCGGTTCCACCGTCTACCATTGGCTCGTATTGCATATCATCTTGTTTTTTGATGACTTTGACATAGACTGCTGATTGGATATTTCTACTTGTGTCAATTACACGAATTAGAGTATCTCCAATTCCTTTAGCTGTTACTACTCCTGTGTCACTTACTTCTGCAATCGCTACATCTAAGCTTTCAAATTTCAAAGTGCCAACTTGGTTTTCTTTGATGTACACATTGAAGGAATCTTCAATATATGCCTTAATTTGTTTGGTGTCATTTGGGTTCATTGTGAAGATAATATCTTCTACTTTAAGTGCAATTTCTCCTACTTGTACAATATTTTTTCTGTTATAAACTGTGTCATCACCTAATTGTCCATAATTGTTAAGTCCTGCTGTCCAAACAGTTCCATTGGTGTCAATAACACCTAAAGTGAAATGTCCTCTTGTATCATCTGGTAAGATGTCTATATTTTCCGCTTCTTCAGTATTATCTTTATTGTTAAGTGGGATAAAACTGGTTGCATTTGTAGTGGTTCCATTTCCTAATTGACCATTGTTGTTATATCCTGTAATAAGAGTATGTTTCTTGTTTTGTGCATCTATGGTTTGAAGAAGTGCGTTGTATCCTGATGTACCAACATTTACTACTTTGTCTGTTAATTCTTCTCCTCCCATTTGTACTCTTACTGGGTAAGCAAAGTTTGTAGTATTTCCTGTTCCATATTGTCCTACATGGTTATATCCCCATGCCCATACAGTGTTATCTTCTTGTAATACGATATCATGGTGTAAACCACCAACTAATTTGACTACATTTCTTAATACTGCATTTCTAGTATTGTTGATAACTGGGTTTGGTGCATTTCTACCTTGTGATGCTGCTGAAGAACCTGTGTTAGTTCCATTTTGTCCTAATGTTCCATAGTAGTTATATCCTGTTGTCCAAACAGTTCCATCGGCAATTTGAATACTAGAACCTGATGAATTTGCTTGTACTCTAATAGCATTGGCAATTCCGTCCATTTGTACTGGTAGAGATTTATTTGTATTATTTAAAATACCTAATTCACCATAAGCATTTCTTCCTACTCCCCAAACAGTTCCGTCATTTAATAACATTAAAGTGAATTTGTGTCCACAGTTAATGTCCACAACATTACTAATTGGGTTTTGTCCATTACTATCTAGTATTTTGCTAGCAAATACGCTTCTTGTGGTTCCTCCATTACCTAGTTGTCCTACATCATTGGTTCCCCATGTGTAGACTTCGCCAGTTTTACTTAATGCTGTAACATGATCTAAACCTGCTGCTATTTTCACAATGCCTGATAGATATTCTTTAGAGTTTATTTTTACTCTTACTGGTTTAGAGCGATTGATTGTAGTTCCATCTCCTAGTTGTCCGCTACTATTTAGACCTGTTGTCCAAACACTTCCGTCTGCTTTTAAGAATACGCTGAAGTTATCACCTTGTGATACATCTGGCATAGTAATTGCTTGTTCATGATTTTGGATAACATATACTACTGCTTGTGCTTGGTAGTTATGTGCTAAGTCTTTTATGGTAATCGTGGTTTCTCCTAATGCTACTGCTGTAATAGTTCCGTCATTAGTAACTGTTGCAATTTCTGGGTTAGAAGATGTCCATGTTAAGTTACCAAGCTTGATATGTCCTGTAAAAGCATTTAAGTTTTTCGCTATTTGAATATTTAATTTTGTGCTTTCACCTTGTTTGATATAGCTAACTCTTTTGTCTACTTCCATAAAGTCTGGTCTTAGTTCTTGAACAGTAGCCATATTGGCTGTTCTGTTAGTAAATAGCTTTTGTGAACTACCTGTGTACCCAACTCCTAAAATAGTTCCGTCTTCTCGTACTAAGTAGTTGGTTGATGCGGTTGTTCCTTTGCTTAATGTTACTATTTTATCTGTTAAAAGTTCTCCATATCTTGTTTTAATAAGTTGTGCATAGCTATAATTTGTAGTGTTATTAACACCTAATTGTCCTGCGTTATTATAGCCCCATGCATATACTTTGCCGTCTTTGGTAACAGCATAATCTGATTCATAAGAAGTTCCTATTTCTACTACATCTGTTAAGAAAGTAACACTATCTATTTTAACTTGCATTGGTGTTGCTTTTGCATAATGGGTACCTTCTGATGTAGAAGATGAACCATAACCTAAACTTCCATATCTATTTAGTCCCCAAGTCCATATTGTTCCATCATTTTTAAGTGCTAGTGTAGAGTGTAAACCACCTGCAAGTCTTGCAACATCTGTAATAACAGCTTTAACTGGTAGTAATTTTCTTCTTCCGCCTGGGTTGCTTCCTGTGGTTCTGGTTCCATCTCCTAATTGTCCATCATAGTTATATCCCCAAGCATATACTTCTCCTGTGTCTGTTAAAGCAAGTGTAGTATTACGATTTGCAACAACTTGGCAAATTCCTTGTAAATGGCCTAAGCCTGAGCGGTCTTTTACTTGTATTGCATAATTTCTATTGGTTGCTGTATTATCTCCTAGTTGTCCATAATAGTTATATCCCCATGTCCAAACACTTCCGTCTTTTCTTACAGCTACTGCATGGTTTTCACCACAATATACTTGGAAGATGTCGGTTAATGGGTTTCCGTCTATATCTAATACATAAACTGGTATTTCACTATTGACATTTGTCTTGTTTCCTAGTTGTCCATAGGTGTTAATTCCCCATGTTACTACTCTACCATCACGTTTTACTGCTGCATTAAAATATTGTCCTGCTGATATGCTAATCACATCTGTTAATTTATCTGTTCCATTTGGGTCTAATACAGGAGTTTCTGTTAGATGTTTTGCTTTATCTCCTACTCCTCTTTGACCATAGGTATTATCACCTGCTGTCCAAACACTGCCATCTGTTTTTAGAATAAGTCCTGCACTACCTACTGATGTCTCTGCTTTTACTTTATCTTCGGCATCTCTTGTTACTTTGACTAAAGTGCTAGTTGTCCAATCATGTACAGGATCATAGATAGTAATTCTAGCTTCGCCTTGTTTGCCTGCTGTAATGACTCCATTTTCGTCAACAGCTGCAATTTGAGTATTAGAAGATGTGTAGTTTAGTTTTCCTGCTTTGTCTGTTTCGCCTTCATATACATTGAACCCTTGATTAACAGATACATCTAGAGTATGGGTTTCACCTTGTGCTAAAGTTACTATTTTGTCTGCTACTTGTAGTTTGGCAATTCCCATTCTTGTATATAAAGTGGCGGTTTGAAATTCTCCATTTCCAATTTGACCATTTGCTCCTAAACCTGATACCCAAACGGTTCCATCTTGTTTAATGACTGTTGTATTGTTGATATTTTTAGAACCTGTTGGAATATTGGCAATTTCGTCAATATATTTTTCTCCTGTGTAATCATATAGTCCATTTGGTGTCAAAAGGTCTGTTGTGTTGTCTTGTGATAATTGATAATTTGAATTTTCACCTGTTGCATATACTTCATGGTTTTCTGTTAAGAAGAAAATACTTCTTTCTGAACTTCCAACTTGGATAATTCCTGAAATTCCTTCATCTTCTTCTGCAGTTGGTTTATAGGATAAAACCGTTTGTGGATAAGCAAAATGTGCTGTTTTTCCTGTACCTAGCTGTCCATCTCCTCCATATCCCCAGCTATATACTTCTTTGGTATTGGTTAAAGCTACACTGTGGTATCCACCTGCTGTTACTTGTGTAATATTTCTTAGCACTCCATTTTGGTCTTGGTTGATAACTTGTCTTGCATATCCCATTCCTTGTGCAGTTGCGGTACTGCTATCTTTGATACTGTTAATTCCCATTTCGCCATAACGGTTTCTACCTACTGTCCATACAGTTTGGTCGCCTCTAAGCATAACGGTATGATAGCCACCGTTTACTACTTGTACCACATTTTGCATTTCTTCCATTTTTACTAATGTCATGTAAGCAGTGGTGTTTCCAATTCCTAATTGGCTATATGTTCCATTTCCTACTGCATATAGTTCACCATTGGCTTTTAAAATGGTACTAAAGCTTTCTCCTGCTGCAATGTCAATAACATCTGTAACAGGATTTTCTCCATCTTCGTCTAGCATATAGGTTGCTGCATATTGGTTTACTTTTGAGTTAATACCTAGTTGTCCATTACTATTTAGTCCCCAAACATATACTTTTCTGTCTTTGGTTAGGGCTAATGTATGGTCTAAACCTGATATAACTTTTACAATGTTGTTTAATGGTGTTCCATTTTCTGTTTTGACTGGTGTTAATTCACCAATATTTGCTACTGAACTATCTGCTCCACATTGTCCATAATTATTTTGTCCTGTTGCCCATACGGTTCCATCTGCTTTTAGAACTACGGTAAATTTTTGGCCTTGTGCTACTTGTGGAATGGTGATAGTGCTTGCTGTATTTCTTGTAACATAAATGATAGATGTAGCAATATAGCCATATTTATCATCTTTGGCAGTAATGGTAGTTTGTCCTTCTTTTAAACCTGTAATGGTTCCTTTTTGGTCAACTGTTGCAATACTTTCATTAGAACTGGTCCAAGTGATGTTTCCTGCTACTGGTGTTCTGCTATATATGTTAAAGTTTTGCACCATGTTAAGAATTAATTTAGTATTTTCTCCTATTTTAATTCTGTTTATTCTTTCTATCATTTCTAAATAAGAAGTTTTCATTTCTTTGGCACATTTTAAGATATCTTGGTTTTTACCAAATAATTGGTAACCTGAGTTTTTGCCAAGTCCTAAAATACTTCCATCTTCTCTAGTTAGATAAGCGGTAGAAGTATCTGTACTACTGTCTGTTCTAGACATAGATTTACTGATTTTAACAATCTTATCTGTTAATGCTTCGCCATATTTTGCTTTTACTTGTGTATAGTAACTTCTGTTAGTAGTGGTGTTATCTCCTATTTGTCCTTGTGCATTTCCACCTACTGCATATACTTGATAGTTGCTAGTTAAGATGTAGTGGGTTCCTCCTGAAGTTCCAATATCGATAACATCTGTAACTAGGTCTGTGGCATTTAATTTTGCACTAACTGGTGTGGCTCTATCTGTTGTGGTACCATCTGCTAATTGTCCATAGCCATTCCAGCCCCAGCTCCAAAGTGCTCCGTTTTTGTCAATTGCTATTCCAGAGTAAGCTGATGTTGCTAGTTGGTCAATATCTGTTAATTTGCTAAGTTTTGGTAAAGTGATATCATCTTTTGTTCCATTAGCTAATTCTCCATTTGCATTTTTTCCCCATGTCCAAACACTTCCGTCTGCGTCTAAGGCAATAGAGGCATACATGGTACATTTGACATCAATAATACCTTTTAAAGTTCCTTTACCTGTTGATTCTTTTACTTTGATTGGAGTAGCATTTGTGCTAGTTCCACCATTTCCTAATTGTCCATATTTATTATAACCCCAACTATATACTTCTCCTTCTTTGGTTAAAGCTAAGGTATAGTCATTTCCTCTTGCAATTTTGGTAATGTTTTGAATTTTGTCCCCATTGGCATCTACTACAAATACTGGAATACTTCTATCTACATTGGTTCCATCACCTAGGTTATAGTTTGCGTTATTTCCCCAAGCTACCATAGTTCCGTCTTGTAATAAAGCAACTGTGCTGTCATGTCCTACTGCGATATCAATAACACCTGTTAATTGGTCTTTTCCATTTGGGTCTAACACAGGTACTTCTTGTGTTTGGTTAGCGGTTGAGCCATTTCCTAATCTTCCTGATGTTCCATTACCCCATGCCCAAACACTTCCGTCTTCTTTTAAAGCTACTGCAAAGTTTAAGCCTGACACGATTTTAGCTTCTGTAAATCCATAGCTGTGAAGTACAGTGACAGGGACATATTCTGTAATTTTGTTATCTTTATCTGTGATTTTAATTCTAGTAGTTCCTAGTCTTTTTCCTGTTACTTTTCCTGTATTAGATACAGTTACTACATTTGGATTTGTTGCTTCATATGTAAGGTTGGTTCCTACTTCTTTTGTGTTGTTATATACATTGAAGCCTTGTTCTAATTTTAAATCAATTTGTGCTTCCTGATTTAATTGGACTTTCATTTGGGTATTAGCAATTTTTAATTGTGCATCTCCTGCAATGACTGGTACATTATAGTTAAAGTAAGTGCTATTTCCTAATTGTCCGTTTGCGTTATTACCACAAGTGTATAAAACTCCATCTTTGGTAATAAAGGCACTATTGATAGTATTTCCTGAACCATTGCTATTGGCAATAACATTTTGTAATGGATTTTCTCCTTCATCATCTAATACTTTTGTGAAAGTATTGATTGGTGATGTGCTATTGCCTAAACCTAATTGTCCTGAAGTATTAAGTCCTGCACTATATACTTCTCCTGTTTTGCTAATGGCAAAAGAGGTTGCATTTCCTGCACTAACGCTTACTATATTTTCAAGGTCTACTAATTCGTCTTTTTCGTTTTTGGTTTGTGCTACTACTAAAACATTGCTTGCAGTAGCATTTCCTGTGGCAAGTTGTCCTGAGGTGTTTAATCCTACGGTATATACTTTGCCATCTTCTTTTAGGAAAATACTATGGTTTGCTCCTGCTCCTATATCATAAATTTCTCTTTGAATTGCTGCCTCTGCGTTGCTTCCTATTTCTAGTGGAGTATATCTAGTATCTGCGTCTCCCATTGCTAGCCAACCATTTGTGTTTAGTCCTGTTCCTTGTACTACTCCATCTCCACGAAGTAACATGGTATGTTCTGTTCCTCCTGCTGCTTTGACAATGTTGTAAGTATCCCATACTCTAATTGGGGTAGTCTTATTGGCTGTTGCATAATTTCCTAATTGATAATTTCCACCTTTTCCCCAAGTATATACATTTCCTTGGTTGTCAATGGCAATACTATGTAACCCACCTGCTGCTACATCTATGATGTTAGATAAATAGTCTTCTCCTGTTTCGTCTAATACTTTTTGTGCATAGTTTTGTTTTACAGTAGAACCAATACCTAGTTGTCCGTTTCCATTAAGTCCCCAAGCATACACAAAACCGTCTTTTGTTACAGCAACCACGTGTGAATTTCCTGCTGCAATTCTAACTACATTGGTTAAGTTGGTATTTTCATCTATTTTAACTAGCTCTAAGTTTTCTCTATTGGTATAAGTACCATCTCCTAATGCTCCATTGTTGTTTAGTCCTGCCGCCCAAACTGTTCCGTCTGCTTTTAAAGCTACTGTAAATCCTGTTCCTTGTACTACCATTGGTGCTGCAATTGCTTCTTCTTTGTTAGCTGTTACATAGATAGTTGCTTGTGCTCTGTATCCATGTTTATCTTCTGTTGCAATAATAGTTGCTTGTCCTAATTCTTTTGCTGTGATGTTTCCATTTTGGTCAATGCTAACTACATTTTCATTCATAGATTTCCAAGTTAGTTTACCAAGTTCTGGTGCTTTTCCTAAAGCATTTAGGTTTTCTACTCCTCTTACCTCTAGCTTTTTAGTTGCACCTTGTTTGATATATTCTATTCTATTTGCAAATTCCATATAGCTTACTAGTACATCATCTACATAGGCTCTTTCTGTATAGTTACCACCTTCTAAGATTTGTCCATTGGTTGCCCTACCATTTCCTAGAATACTACCATCTTCTTTGATGAGATAGTTGGTATATCCAGAAGTTGAACTGCTTAATTTGACAATTGTATTTTCTACTTCGTCCTTATATCTTCTAACAGGTCTTGTGGCATAAGCTTTATTTGCTTTTGTGCTATCTCCTATTTCTCCAGTTGTATTTAAGCCCCAGCCATATACGGTTCCGTCTTGTGTTAAGGCAAATCTAGTTTCAAAAGTTCCACCAATATCTTTTACATTTTCTAGATAAGTGTTGGCATCTATTTTTACTTGAATTTGTGTAGTTTTTAAATAGTTTGCATTTGAACTGCTAGTACTTAATGTTCCATATCCTAAGGTTCCATATCTGTTCATACCCCAGCACCAAACTGTGCCATCTGTTTTTAATACAGCAACACCTGCATTTCCTGCTACTACTTTTGTGACATCTGTTACACCTGTTGCTTGTACTGGTAATTTTTTAGTTGCTTTTGCTGCGTTTCCTAATTGTCCTGAAGTTCCAAGTCCCCAACTCCAGACAGTTCCGTCTTTTGCTAAGGCAGTTACAAAGGCTTGTCCTACACTAACTTGCTTGATATCTTTTAAGTAGTCTGCTCCTGTACTGTCTAATACTTGTACTGCATAAGCACAAGTTGCTAAGCTTGAGTTGTTTCCAATTTGACCATAGTCATTTCTTCCCCATGCCCAAACAGTTCCATCTGCTTTGACTGCTGCTGCATGGTCTCTTGCTGCTGATACACTTGTCACACCAGTTAATTTGTTTCCATACATATCTAGTACATAAACTGGTCTCTCTGCTACACCATTTGTGTTTCCTAATTGTCCATAGGTATTGTCACCCCAAGCTACCACTGTTCCGTCTCTTTTTAATGCTACTGAGAAGCTAGTTCCTGCTGCAATATCTATGACATCTGTTAAATATCCAGTTCCTTCTGGTGCTAATACTCGCTCTGCTTGTGTGGCTTGTTTGCTAAATATTTCTCCATTTCCCATTTGTCCTACATTGTTAGCACCCCATGCCCAAACAGTTCCATCTTGTTTTAATAATACAGTATGATTGGATCCTGCTACTATTTTGTAAATGTCGCTAAAATCTCTTTGTCCTACTGTTACATAAGCTGTTGTTTCAATTTCATTGGTGGTGTCTGTTATCACAATTCCTGTGGTTCCTTCTTTCATTCCGATAACAGTTCCATCAGTAGAAACTGTGGCAACTTCTTCATCTAATGACTGATAAGTTAATTCTCCTAGTTGTAAGTTCTTTTCATAATCAATATTTAAGTTAAATGCTGGTTTTATGTTAACATTTAGTTTGACAGTATTGTTGACATAAGTTTCATAAATGTTACCTGCATCTAATACTGCTCCTTCTATTCTTGTCATTTTATTGCTATTGGCTAAAGTCCAATTTCCATGTTGTCCACTAGTTCCAAGCCCTGTTATACCAACAGTTCCGTCCTCAAATGCAAATCCAAAAGTAGTATTTTTAGAACTAGAAATGGTGGCAACTCCTGTTAATGGATCTCCATTTTCATCTTTGGCTACTGTAAATACTTTGACAGTTGTTGCATTTCCAATAGATAATTGCCCTGTTGTATTTAGTCCTACTGCATATACATTTCCTTGTGTGTCTAATACATAAGTAGCTGTTGGACCTGTTGCAATGTCTTTGATGTTTTGCATAATATCTGTGTTTCCTACGTTTTTAAGTGGAATAGCGTGTTTATAGTTGGTGGTATTGTTCATACCAATTTGTCCATAATTGTCGTAACCCCATATCCATGCGGTTTTATCCTCTTTTAATGCTATCGTGTGGTGGCTACCTGTGGCAATTCTAACAACTCCGGTTAGTTTTCCATCTAAGTCTTCATTGATGGCATATACTAATTCTGCTTTTGTTGTAGCTGTGTTATCTCCTAATTGTCCTGAGGTTCCAAGTCCAACTGCTTGTACAGTTCCATCTGCTTTTAGCACTGTACTTGTGTCTGAACCACCTTGTACTTGTATAATGTTATAGCTATCGTGCATTTTGATAGGCATTGCTCTATTAGCAGTGCTATTGACACCTAGTGAGTGGTTAGCTCCAACTCCCCAACCTACAACAGTGCCATCTTGTTTTAATGCTAAACAATAGTCTATTCCTGCTGCTACATCTACGATGTTTTGTAAATAGTCTTCTCCTGTTTCATCTACTACTTGAGTGGCATAATGATGTGTAACATTTGCTCCATCTCCTAATTGTCCTGAGGTTCCAAGTCCCCATGCCCATACTGTACCATCTTTTCTAAGTGCCACTACGTGTTCTGTTCCTACTTCTATTTTTCTAATATCTGTTAAATATTCATCTGTTCCAATTTTTACTTGTACTGGTTTATTGATAATTTTAGTGTAACCATTTCCTAGCATTCCATTTGTACCATCTCCTGAGGTCCAAACAGTTCCGTCTTCTTTTAAGTAAACAGTAGCTAGAGTTCCACTGGCTACTTGTGGAAGTGCGTTAGCACCTTTTGCTACTACATTGATGATACTTTGTGCTGTGTATCCATTGGTGGTGTCTTCTGCTATGATAGTGACATAACCTTTTGCTTTTGCTGTGATAGTTCCGCTTGCACTTACTGTGGCAATGTCTTCATTAGAACTTCTGAAAGTTACATTTCCCGGAACTAATCTTCTGTCTAGTACATTCAATCCATTATGATATCCTAGTTGTAAATCTAAGGTGTTTCCTACTTCTAGGTAGGCTTGGTTATGGCTTAATTTCAAATAGGTTTCATCTAGTCTAGTGGCAATATTGGTGATAGTTACTCTATCACTTAGCATTTGGTAAGAAGTAGATAGTCCGCTTCCATAAATATCGCCTTTTTCGTCTATCATGTAGTGGCTATTGGTGTTTTGCCCAACAGATAGCATTTTAATTCCGGTAAGGTATTCTCCTGCTGCTTTTTTAATTGGTGTTGCAATTAGTCTGTTGGTTGCTGTGCTATCTCCTATTTGTCCTGAGGTGTTTAGTCCCCAACCAAAAGGGTCTCCTTCTTCTGTGATAGCATAGCTAGTTTCTAAACCTGCACTAATATCTGCAATATTTTCTAGTGGTACTCCTGCTGCTTCTAATACTTGTACTGGATAAATTCTTTTGTATGCGGCATTACTGCTAGTGGTACTTGCTGTATTAATTCCTAATTGCCCATATCGATTAAGTCCCCATGCCCATACTGTTCCATCATTCTTTAGTGCAAGGGTATGTGAACCACCTGCATCTATTTTCTTAACATCTTCTAAGTCTTGTACTTGTGTTGGTATCATGACATTTACTGCTGCATTATTTCCAATTTGTCCTGAAGTTCCAATTCCTGTACAATATACTTTTCCGTCATTGGTTAGAATGACAGAAAAATCATTTCCTGCTGATACTTGTTTTGCATTGTCAAGGTTTACAGTTTGTGTTATTATGTTCCCTTCATCATCTGTCACTTCTACTTCTTTTTGCATTTTGACTGCATAAGCTTTTTTGTAATTTGCATTGCTAGCTGTGGTTGATATGACATTAAGTCCTAATTGTCCTACATGGTTTAAGCCCCATGCCCATACATTTCCATTATTGTCAATTGCTAAAGCGTGTCTCTCCCCTGCTGCGATTTGTTTGATATTTTCTAGTGGTACATCTTGTGTTGTTTCGTTACCTTCTTCGTCTGTTATGTCTACTTGTGTCAACACATATTCTGGTGTTCCTGAATTTCCTGTGGCACCTCTACCAAGTTGTGCATAGTTATTTCTTCCCCATGCAATTACTTTTCCGTCCCTGGTTAATGCATATACTTCGCTAGTTCCTACTGCGATTTGTTTAATATTTTCTAAGTATCCAACTCCACCTACTCCAATAACTTGTGTTAGTTCATAGGTTGCGACATTTTCAATTTCTCCATTACCTAATTGGCCACAGTTGTTGTTACCCCATGTCCATACAGTGCCATCTGCTTTTAGCACGGCTGTGAAGTTATTTCCTGCTGCTACTGTGATATTTTCTTTTGCCGAATTTGTGAGGGTTGGCAAATTAGCGGTAGTATTTTTACTATCGCTTAAAAGTTGGTATGCATTATTTTCTCTTTGCATTCCAAGTCTGGATAAATTTTCTGTTAGCGTTTTAAAGCCTGTTAGCTGTGTTGCAGCTACAATTCCTGTGGTTGCTACTGCTCCAACGAGGAGTGTTAATAGTTTTTTGTTTCGTCTTTTCCTTAGTTTTTTGCTTAGTTTCATTTGTTTTCCCTCACAATTTCTCGGTTACATTCATAGCCGTTTTTAATAATATAATATATATATTCTCTTTAGCTTATTTTTTCAATACTACTAAATTCTATATTACATATAAATATAAGTAGATAAATATACGGAAAAAGCACTTTCTTCTTAGAAAGTACTTTTTTTGACATTTTATTTACTTTTGTGTTACAAATGAGGGGGCTATTTTGCGTTTTGCTAGGGAATACTAGGTTTGTGATTTTAATGGAGATTTTTTATGGTAAAAAAAAGATATGCTAATATTGCATATCTCTAATCATTTATTGTACTGGCACACTATTAATTCTAGTAATTTTTCCACCATCTTTTTTGATTTCTACTGTGTTCTCTTTTGATGATATATAATAATAATATTCATTTGCTCTTGAAAATTCTAGTACTTCTAAATCTCTTTCTTTTACCCATCTCTCATTTAACTCTTTGAATTGTTTAACTGCTAGTTTTCTTGCTTCTTGCTCATTGATTTCGTTTGCACTATTTCCACTTTGCACTACTTTTACTTCGTCTTTTTTACTTATTTCGCTATTTGTAGTAGGTTTTGTTTGATTTTCTGTTTGTGCCTTGTTTTGTACTTGATCTTTCTCTTGATTCTGTGCTTGTGTTTGCTCTTTAGCTTGTCCTACCACAATTTTTTCGTCATCTTCTGAAAATAGCATATGTACTGCTACTGCTATTAGCAAAAGGCATAAAATAATGAGTAGGCTCTGTGTACTGATTAAACTTCTAGATTTTCTTCTTCTTCCCATGATTCATACTCCTCTTTGGTTTGTTTTTCTTTATTTTATCATTGTGTTTTAGAAATGTAAATGCTTTTTCAAAAAAAGACAACGACAAATAGACTGTCAAATATGGCAGTCAAAAAATATACTATTCTCAATAGTTTGTTTTTTGTGACACGACTAATAAACCTTTTTGTGAGGTTTTTATAATTTCAGTGTCTTTTTTATTCTATTTTAAAAATTTATTTTTAGTTGCTCCAACTATCCGTTTGTTGGAATACTCTAAACATTCTAATACTTTTATTTAATATATATAGCATAAGTTGTCTACAAAACTTCCTCTATCTCTGCCCTGCGCGCTTAGGTCAGGGACTTGGAAATTTTGTATGCGCGCTTGACAACTTTGCTTTCATTTACTTTTCACTGTACAGCTTACATTTTTCTTATACAATTCATTTACGTTTCCTTGTATCAATTTTCGAGCTCGTATTTTCGCTTTTAAGCGTTTTTTACTTCTATTCCTATATTGTATGTAGTTAATGGGGTTAACTCATTTTATAGGCTATTCTAAGGTGATTTCTACTGGTTCACCTAGATATTTAATTTTTTCTTTAACAATTTCTCCTCTATGTTGAATTTCGATTTCTTCTTCATCTAATTTATCCGAAATAGAATCATTTAAGCAAATCATGACTTTGCTATGGTATGTTTCTCCATCCAAATATTGGTCAATGTTAATTGTTAAATTGTTTCTAGTTAATTTTTCAGTTCCAGCTAATACGAATTCTCCATCTTCTTCTACATAAATCTTAACATTACGACGTCTCATAACAACTAAGATAAGTAGTAATAAAATACCTAATCCGCCAATGATAGCTGCTACTGTTTTCTTATCCAAGCCATTGTTTTCGTCCTTTTCTCCTAATACTACCGTTGGCTTTTCTGGCTCTGGTGTTGGAATAGGAGTTGGGGTTGGTTCTGGTGTTGGCTCTTCTACTGGTTTTTCTGGTTCTTGTGGTGTAACTGGTCTTATTGGTCTTACTGGGATAACTGGCGTTGTTTGTTCTTGTGCATTTACCATTACCACAAATTGTGTTTTCATTCCTTCATAAGTTACTGTAACTACTTGATTTCCGGATTTTCTAGGGTTAAATCCTGATACCATCTTGTTTGTCACTTTCACTACAGTAGTTCCACTTGACCTTACAACATTAATTGTTGCACCAGTTACATCTAGTTTTTCTCTATATTCGTATTCTACCTTATTTGGTAATTCGTTCATAGAGATACCTTTTACTTTATCTTCTACTGTTACTTGGAATTCTCCTTGTAATCCTTGATATGTAACCGCTATGGTTTGTTTTCCAACTTGTTCATTATTGAATATAGATATCATAGAAGCTGTTAATGGGGTTTCTTCTACTAATTTTCCACTTGCCATTAAGATACCTACTGTTCCACCTGTCAAGTCTAAATCTTCTCCATATTCATATTTTGTTTTTGTTGGTGCTTTTACTTGTAATTTACTAATAAAATCTTTTACATTTACGATAAACTCTTGTGTACATTCCTCATAAGTTACTGTAATTGTTTGGTTACCTAAGATATTTGGGGAATATCCTGATACCATATCTTTTGTCATTGGTATTGGTGAAGTTTGTCCACTTTCTTTGATAAGCGCTATACTTCCACCTGTTAAGTCTAATGATTCTCCATATAAGTAATCTAATTTATTTGGTAATGTTACTAAAATCATTCCCTTAACACTATCCATTACACTGACACTAAATGTTTTTGTAAATCCTTGATAGGTTACTGTAATTAGTTTTGCACCTTCTGTGCTTGAGTCAAATCCTGTAATCATGCTAGCAGTCATATCTACTGGGGTAGTAGTTGTTCCACTTGCCATTACTAATTTAACTGTTGCACCTGTTAGGTCTAATTCTTCACCTAAGCTATAAATTTGTTTATCTGGTCTTGTAATTTCAATGTCTGTTGCATAATCTTCAACTTCTACGGTATAATCTGTTGTTGCTCCTTTATAGGTAACCGTTAAAGTTTGTTCTCCTAATTGGTTAGGATTAAATCCTGTTACCATACTAGGGTCTAAGTTAATGTTTTCTGTTCTTGTACTTGTTCTGGTTACTAATATGGTTCCTCCGCTAATATCTAGTGGTTCTCCATATTTGTATTTTTGTTTTGGAGTGTCTACCATTGCAATTGACTGAACATTATCAGTTACTGTAACGGCAAAACTTGCTTGTTCTCCTGCATAATCTACGGTAATGGTTTGTGCTCCTTCCTTAGTTGGATCATAAGTACCTAAAGTTACTTGAGTGGTATCACTTAAATCTACTGGGGTTGTAGCTGCTCCACTTGCCATTACTTTTTGTACGCTACCTCCTGTTAAGTCTAAAGCTTCTCCATACTCGTATTCTGTTTTTGTTGGTGGTGTAAGAACAATTCCTGTTTGATAATCTTTTACATTGACTTTGTAATCTAGTGTAAATCCACCATATTCAATGGTTATGGTTTGTTCTCCTAATTGTTGTGGGTCAAAGGTAGAAGTTATCATATCTGTTGTTAATGGAATGGTTACATTTCCACTTGGTCTTGTGACTTCTAATTCTCCTCCGCTGATATCAAATGGTTCTCCATATAGATAATCAGTTTTTGGATCTGTTTTTAAGGTTACACTACTTACATCATCTTTTACATTAATGTTGTAGCTTGTGTTTTGTGTAATTCCGTTTTCTGTGTATTGTACTTGAATTGCTAAATCTTTATGTTCTGCTGTTGAGTCAAATCCGCTTGTCATACTTTCTGTAAGTGCTATGGTTTCATTTCCAACAGCTCTTGTAATTAATACTTCTCCGCCTATAACTTCTATTGTATCTCCTATGTTGTACTCTGTTTTTGGCTCTTGATACATACTAATTGATTTTACATTATTGATGATGTCAATGCTGTATTCAACTTCTGCTGCTGTTACACCATCTTTTGTATAGTTTAGTTTTAAAGTTTTACTTATCTTATGGTTACTTGCTTTATACTCATCTTCAGTTGCGGTCATAGTGTATGGGGTTCCATCACTATTTGTGATGGTTACATCTGACCAATTTCCTGAAATAGTATCTCCGTTTGCATAAGTTAGAGTAATCGTTCCTTCTGCTAAGTTTTCACTGTCATTGTATGTTGTTTTGCTAGGTGCAGTAATGACTGCTCCTGAAATTGCATTTGGTGTTTTTACTTTTACAGTTGCTGGGAATGTGTCTCCATTTGTGGCACTATCGGCATCTGTGTCTGTATAAGTGATTGTGATATTCCTATCACCTAAGTCTGTTTTATTGTATCCTGTTACCATGCCTTCAGTAGGTGCAACTGGGTCTTTTGCTCCTGCTTTTGCATAAGTAACTGTATACATAATGTTTTTATTTATGATTAAATCTGCTAATTCTTGATTGTAAGTTCCATCTACTTCTGTTGGTGTTACTGTAATTCCTGTTACATAGTCTTTAACTGTAACTTTATATTCTGTTGTTTGTCCTCCATAAGTAACGGTTAAGGTTTGCTCTGCTATATTTTGTGGATCATATCCACTTACCATAGCTTCTGTAATATCTACTGTTGCTGTTTCTCCACTTGATCTTGTAATTGTTAAGGTTCCTCCTGTTGTATCTAGTGGTTCATTGTACTTGTAATTTGTTTTTGGTGTATTACCCATTGTAATTTTTGATACTGTATCTGTTACAGTTGCAGTATAACTCGTTGTTGGGGCAGGAGTTACATTGTTTTCTGTATAAGTTACGGTAATTACTAATGAATTGTCTGGGTATTCTTGACTTGAGTCAAATCCACTTGTCATACTTTCTGTAAGTGCGATTGCTTCTGTTCCAACCGCTCTTGTTACCATGATTTCTCCTCCTGTAACATCAATGCTGTCATTTACACTATAAGTTTGTTTAGGGTAGGTATACATAGCAATTGATTTAATGTCATTGATGATTTCGATTGGGTATTCGACCTCATCTGCTGTAATTCCATCTTTGCTATAGTTTAATTTCAATGTTTTGCTTATCTTATGGTTACTTGCTTTATATTCGTCTTCTGTTGGGTTCATATTGACGCTGCTTCCGTCTGCTTCAGTAATTGTAACATCTGCCCAATTTCCTGTTGTTTCGCTTCCGTCTGCATTGATTAAAGTAAGTGTACCTGTATCTAAGCTTGCTCCGTGATTGTATTTTGCGTTTGTTGGTTTTGTAATTCTTGCTCCTGTTACACCATTGGATAGTGTTACAGTTAAGTTTGCTGTGAAGTTTTCATCTTTACTTCCGCTATTTGTGTCTGTATCTGTATAAGTTACTGTTAAGTTTTGTGTTTGAATACTTGTTGGAGTATATCCACTTACCATTCCTGTTGTTAAGTTTTGTTCTCCCTGTGGTCCTGCTGCTTTGTATGTTACTTCATATTTTACGTTTTGAATTAGGTCTGCTAAGCTTGTGTTATAAGTTCCTGTTAAGGTATTTGGATTTACCGTAATTCCTGTTACGTAATCTCGAACTGTAACTTTATAGGTTGTGGTTTGTCCTCCATAAGTAACGGTTAAGGTTTGTTCTGCTATATTCTGTGGATCAAAGGTAGAAGTTATCATAGCATTTGTCATATTTACTGTTGCCTTTTGTCCACTTGACCTTGTGATTTCTAATTTTCCTGCTGTTGCATCTAGTGGTTCATTGTATTTGTAATCTTGTTTTGGGAATGTTGTGATTTTGATACTTGCTACTGTATCTGTTACAGTTGCTTTGTAACTCGTTGTTGGGGCAGGAGTTACATTATTTTCTGTATAAGTTACAGTAATCGTTAAAGAATTGTTTAAGTATTCTTTACTACTATCAAATCCACTTGTCATTTCCTTCGTAAGTGCAATTGCCTCTGAGCCAACTGCTCTTGTTACCATGATTTCTCCGCCTGTAACATCAATTGCATCATTAACACTATAATTTTGTTTAGGTGTTGTGTACATACTAATTGATTTTACATAGTTGATAATTTCAATTGGATAACTTACTTCTGTTGCTGTAACGCCGTCTTTGCTGTAATTTAGTTTTAATGTTTTACTTATCTTGTGGGTAGTACTACTTGCTTTATACTCTGCTTCTGTTGGGGTTGGAAGCGCTGTAATTGCTGTTCCACCATCTGTGATAGTTACATCTGACCAATTTCCTGCACTTGTTGTTCCATCTGCATAAGTAAGTGTAACGGTTCCTGTTTTTAATGGATCTCCATGCTTATAGTTTCCATCTGTTGGAGCCACAATTGTTGCTCCTGTGACTACATTTGGTGTTTTTACTTTTACTTTCGCTGTAAAAGTATTACCATTTGTTGCACTGTTTGCATCTGTGTCTGTATAAGTAATTGTGATATCTCTATCACCTAAATCTGTTTTGACATATCCTGTTACCATTCCTGTTGTTACAGCTGTAGCTGTTTGTGCTCCTGCTTTTGCATAGGTAACTGCGTACATAACATTTTTATTAGTTAACAAATCTGCTAACTCTTGATTGTAGGTCCCGTCTACTTCTGTTGGTGTTGCTGTAATTCCTGTTACATAATCTCGAACTGTAACTTTATAGTTGGTGGTTTGTCCTCCATAAGTAACGGTTAAGGTTTGTTCTGCTATATTCTGTGGATCAAAGGTAGAAGTTATCATAGCATTTGTCATATTTACTGTTGCCTTTTGTCCACTTGACCTTGTGATTTCTAATTTTCCTGCTGTTGCATCTAGTGGTTCATTGTATTTGTAATCTTGTTTTGGGAATGTTGTGATTTTGATACTTGCTACTGTATCTGTTACAGTTGCTTTGTAACTCGTTGTTGGGGCAGGAGTTACATTATTTTCTGTATAAGTTACAGTAATCGTTAAAGAATTGTTTAAGTATTCTTTACTACTATCAAATCCACTTGTCATTTCCTTCGTAAGTGCAATTGCCTCTGAGCCAACTGCTCTTGTTACCATGATTTCTCCGCCTGTAACATCAATTGCATCATTAACACTATAATTTTGTTTAGGTGTTGTGTACATACTAATTGATTTTACATAGTTGATAATTT